>DATCJR010000050.1 GCA_036562685.1 Clostridia bacterium
ACGCCATAATAATTCTTTGTGATAGCTGTCTTTACAAACTTCAACAGTACCTGTTAGCAATAATCCCTTAAAATCAATATCATCACAAAAATATATACTTGCTTTTGGGTTTTGCAAAAATTGAGCGGCTCTTTTTGTTGACAAATTTGTTGAAAAATAATGTGTAGTTATGCCGTCATGGTGCAATGCAAGCATAGCTTTTATAGTGGGAAACCCATCACTATTAACAGATGATACATAAGCAACTTTTGCCTTTTCTATCAACCCAAGTGCTTCTTTTTTAATTTTTTCCATCATTTTTGATTTTCTGCCTCATATAGGTTGTTAAGTATTCTTTTTAGATTTTTTTCAAACTCAATAATTTCTTCTGATGAAAAGCCCTTATAAAAAATTTCATTCATGTCATTAGATACTTGATTGTACTTATCATGCAAAGCTCGTGCCATATCAGTAAGAATAATGCGTATTTGCCGTCTGTCTGCTTTATCAAACAACCTTTTTAAAAATCCGCGAGTTTCAAGCCGATCCAGCATGCTTGTTAATGTAGTCTTAGCAAGTCCTGTTCGTTTTGACAATTCAATAATGGGTAAGTTATCTTCCTGCCATAAGACATACAATATTCTTCCTTGCGCACCATTGAACTCATCTATACCAGCTTCAATAAGCAGCTTTTCAAATACGCGTCCTTGAACCTGTTTTATTTGAGATATCAAAAATCCTCCGTTAGTATCAATCTTAATCACCTCCTTTTATGTAATATAGTACTATATAGTACTAATTTTGTCAACACTTTAGGAGGTGATAAATTGATTTGTAACAAAATTTTATGCTAACTAAATTTTGATTTTGAGAAAAATCAAAAACTATTAAAGAACTATTTTTATACTTATAAAAACTTTAAATCTTTTGGCAACCTTCGCAATAATATATACTGCCTCCCATATATGCTTCTTTTTTTATCTTACCTCCGCATATTTCACAGTTTTGTCCTACAGTATTTTTGCTAAGTTTTGTCTTATAACCTCCAAAACAGCCGAATATATCTTTTTCTGTATCTCTTCCGCCTTCAAAAGTCATTTGAGCAAGTGTAGTTTTTATAGAATTAAACAAATTGTCTTTATCCTCTATAGAAAACGTTCCAACTTTTTTCTTAGGATGAATATGGGCATTGTATAAAATATCCTGCAAAACACCATTTCCAAGTCCAGGAATTCGTTGTTCAGTAGCAAGCAATGCTTTTGCGCTAAGCTTTTCGTTATCCTGTTTCGAAATAATATTGTCAAAATATGTTCTATCAAAATCTTCCGATAGAGGCGACGGCTTAACCTTGGCTTGAAGAAAATATTGATTATTGAAATCTCCTTCTTTAAAGCACCATATTCCTCCATACATTTGGACAGAAACGCTTATTGCAGAAAAGTCGTCAAATTCAATTAGTAATTGATGTTTTTGGGGCTTTTTTTCATTCTCATTATGATATCTTATTGCAACTCCTTCTCCTAATAATATGACTGCATCTTCAGCCTTTATCTCAATCATACTGCCGAAGCCTTGCGCTGTGCCAATCACTTTTTCTGCCAGCAGATCATGATATTTTTGCGGATCGCCATGGTACCATGCAAATTTGTGAGGTGTTTGCGCTGCTATCACATTCATTATCTTTTTTCCAAAGATAACTTGATTAAGTTGTTTTGAAAATGCTATTGCTTCGGGTAGTTCTATCATTTTTATATTTCCTCCAATGCGGAAGTCAAATATTCTATTGCTTTTTCATCCATAGATTTCATTTCTTTAACTATCTCTGCTATGCGCTTACGATTTTGATAATCGCCAAATTTTTTCCACAAATCTTGATCTCTATAATCACCAAGCACACCCCAAACCTTCCAGCACAAATCATGTATGTTCTTAAAACATAATGCTGCTTCTTTTATATTTTGATGGTTAATGTCTTCGGCGACTTTATCCAAAAAAGTTCCTCCCCAATAGCGCGCTTCTGCCATATTGCCTGTCAATTTATAATGTAAATCATGCCGTGCTTTTAGTACATCATCGCTAGCATGGTCTAATTCAGAATTAAGCAGATATTTTATCCATTCGTCATAAGCAGCCAATCCAGCAATATATCCTTCACTTTTTGTCTTTTTAAGTATACTTAATCCAAGCTCCAAAACATCTTTATTAGAAATCTTGCGACCAATTTTTTTTCCAACGATTATAACTTTCCAAAGATTTTCATACCAATTGGCTTTTCGGAACATTCCATTAGATTCTTTTGAACATGGTTCAAAATCTTGAAAATGGCTCCATCCTATTAATACATCGCCGTTTTCGTCATAACCGCTAATAATCAAACATTCAGGCGGTCCAATAATACCAAAAGCCAATACAGGAATACCATCATCTATTGACTTAATAAT
>DATCJR010000051.1 GCA_036562685.1 Clostridia bacterium
CTTCTTAACTATTCTTGTATAAATATTGTGTTTTTTACAATTTAATGTTAAAATATGTAAAAAATTAATAATAATTATTTATAAAAAAGGAAGTATTAAAATGTATTTTAATTTTTCAAGTTTTTCTTTAATTAATTCAAGTGTAGAAAACATAAAAAATGCAATTAATATGGAAACTGCATCTAATGCTTTTTATTATTTTGCTTTAAATAAGATTCTTAATTTGTCTAATGATGATATTTCTGAAAGTATAACTGATAATTATTTTTTGAAAACTCAATCATTACCTGGAGGACATGATAGAGGTATTGATGCTGTTTATTTAGATGATGATAATATTTATTTTTTTAATATGAAATACACTGAAGATCCTTATAAATCTAAAAATTCTAATTTCCCATCTTCAGAAGTTGATAAAATATTAAAATACTTTGATTGCTTATATAATTTTAATAAACAAGGATTAAAAAACATAAATGATAGATTAAAGCAATTTACTCAAGAAATATGGTCATTGTGGCAGTCTAAAAAAGCTAATTTGCCATCCGTGAAGTTATATTTATGCAGTAATTATTGTTCAGGGTTAGAAAAATCGGAACTTGAAAGATTAAATATAGAGTTAAAAAAATATAATATTGAAATAAAAGAATATCTTTTACACGATTTTGTTATACTTGCAACAAGAGAAAATATTAAAATTCCTAGTGCTAAATTTAGAGCCGATAAAGATCAGTTTTTTGTTAAATGTAGTGTTGGAGATATAAAAGCATTAATTGTGTCTGTGAATGCTTTAGACTTAATAAGGATGATATCAACTAATGAAAATTATCGAATGGATCCTGATTTAGAAGATACTTTTTATGATCAAATAGAAATTAATGAAGATGTTTTTTATGATAATGTTAGAGTATATAAAAAAGCAAAAGGAAGAATTAATAAAACAATTTGCAATACAGCTAGATCTGAGGATAGATTTAATTTCTTTTATTATAATAATGGTATTACAATTACTTGTAAATCATTTTCTTGTACTCCACTCAAAATTAGCTTAATATCAATAAATGAATTTCAAGTTGTAAACGGTTGTCAAACTTTGCATGCGCTTTTCGATGTTTTTAAGGAAAATTATAAATATCTTAAAGATATAGACATACTTTGTAGAATTTATGAATTAAAAGACAGGACTAAAAGTGTTAAAATTGCAGAATATACAAATAGTCAAAATCCTGTTAAAAGTAGAGATATTAGATCGATAGATTTTGTTCAAGAAAAATTAGAAGAAGAGCTAAAAGTTAAAGGATTTAAGTATTTAAGAAAAGCACAAATTATTGCTGATAAAAATACAATAGATGCTGAAAAAGCAGGACAAGCAATGCTAGCTTTTTATTTGGACATGCCAAGAGAATCAAAAAATGCTAAAGGACTTATTTTTGGCGATAAATATGAGCAAATTTTTCATGAAGATATTACAGCGGATTATTTATTATTGCCATATCAATTGCTATCACAAATAGAAAATAAAAAGAAAGAATTAATAGATGATAACACTATTCCTTATATAAAAAAATCTTATATTCTTTATTGCTCCTATTATATATTGTATTTATTAAAAGAACTTGCAAAAAAAAATAATATAGAATTAAATTATAAAAATTGCAATGAAATTTTTAGCTTGTATGACAATGCAAAAAATATAATTGATCAATCAGTACAAATAGCTAAAAGTCGTGAGGGCGAAAAATATGTTGATCAATCATATTTTAAATCATCTCGAGTAATGGATGATATCCAAAAAGTAATTCAAAACTAAAAAAAGATATCAAAATTTTACTTAAAATTAATGGTGAATTAAAGCTTTCTAAACCTTTCTTGTTTCGTATATTTGCAAATTTTGGCGCATAGTATTTTAGTAGTAAAAAGAAAAGAAGGTAAATCTAAATGCAAATTTATACGATTCAAAGAGGGGATTCGCTTTATGCTATAGCGCGGACGTTTAATTCTTCGGTCAACGATATTGTCAATGCCAATCGTATTCCTGATCCTGAGCGCCTTGTAGTAGGGCAGACTATAGTTATACCTATTACGGGCAGATATTATTTTGTGCAGCCTGGCGACAGTCTTTGGTCTATCGGACGCAGATTTAACGTCAATTATCTTACATTAGCACAAATTAATCGTATTAACCCTTCTCAACCATTGCCTGTAGGGCTAAGATTGTATATTCCGCCTTTTCCTAAAGTAAGTGCCGAGGTCAACGCCTATATCGAACCCATGGGCAATGCGCCAAGTCAAAGCCTGTTAGCAGATGCAAGAGAAGCTGCTCCAAGACTTACTTATCTTGCAACATTTAGTTATAGGGTTAATCGTGATGGAACTCTTAATCCTCCACCTATTCAAGGAATACCCGAAATTGCAAGGCAAAACGGTAACACGCTTATGATGGTGGTTACCAATATAGAAGAAGGGCAATTTAACGGAGAACTAGGGCGTTCTATAATTGAAAGCACTGCGGTGCAAGAACTGTTGTTTGATAATATCATCGCTGAGGCAAGACGCACAGGCTTTAGAGATATACATTTTGATTTTGAATTTTTGCCGCCAGATTTGAGAGTTCTTTATACTGAGTTTTTGCGCCGAGCAGTCAACAGGCTTCATGCAGAAGGTCTTCTTGTTTCAGCAGCGCTCGCTCCTAAGACCAGCGCAGAACAAACAGGGCAATGGTACGAAGCGCATGATTATGGCGCGATAGGTCAAATAGTGGATTTTGTAGTCATAATGACATACGAATGGGGTTATTCAGGCGGCCCGCCTATGGCAGTTTCGCCTATTGATAAGGTTGAAGAAGTGCTTAGATATGCGTTGACTGAAATTCCTGCCAATAAAATTTTGATGGGACAAAATCTATATGGCTATGACTGGACATTACCCTTTGTTCAGGGCGGACCATTTGCTCGTGCGGTCAGTCCGCAGACAGCTATTTTATTGGCAAGGGATAATAATGCTGAAATACTTTTTGATCAGGTTGCACAGGCGCCTCACTTTAATTATTTTGATGCTCAAGGCAGAGAACATAAAGTATGGTTTGAAGATGCGCGCAGCATACAAGCCAAGTTTGACTTAATAAAAGAATTAGGTTTGCGTGGTATCAGCTATTGGAAGCTGGGACTTCCATTTCCTCAAAACTGGTTATTAATAGATGAAAATTTTAACGTTGTAAAAAGATAAAAAGAGACGCTTTTAAAGCGTCTCTTTTTAATAAAATAAATAAATAGATCATAATGGATAATTCTGATTGAATTAAAAATAGATCTCACCAAAAATAGTAAGATATGTTTTTTTTGAGATAAGTTAATTATTAGTTTATCTTCAAAACGTCTCTTTTTTTGAAAATTTTTATTTATTGCATTATTTTTTAAGTAATTTTATAAAAAATTTTTTTCAAACCTCTTTACATTAACGTTAATGTATGATATAACGTTAATGTGAAAAATTGATTTTAACAAAAGAAAAAAATGAAAAAGATTTTGATTATAACTTTTTTTAATAAAACGGTAAAACAAACCGCCCAAAAATTTTGCGGCACTATGTTTTCCTTTTTTGCTTTTATTAACTATTTTTAATAAATAGATTTATTCATTTTAAATAAAAAGTATTTTTTAGACAGCATTATTTATTTTAAGAAAATTATTTGAACTTTATGGATTTGTAAAATAGCTTTGATGACTTGAAAAAAATTAAGGGGTGAAAAATGAAATCAAAATTTAAAAGTTTGTTTCTTTTAGTAGTTATTATTCTTAATTTCATAATGCTTTTTGGATGTAATAATTCTGCTAATCCTCATAATGACGATCCAGAACAAGATTATGGTACTCTTTCTATTGAGAATATAAAAGTATGTATTAATGAATACAAAAATACGACTTTTGCTGTTATCAATCCTGTCTTTAGCTTTCCCGAAAAAGCTGAAGAATTAACTTATACTTATGATACAACAAAACTCAATATATCTAATAACATTGTAACGCCCTTAAAAAGAAAGAGTGAATCAATTAATGTTCAAGCTTCTTCTGAACATTTTTCAACAGTATTTCAAGTAGAAGTTCAATATTTTAAATATTCAGATAAAGATGATCCATATTATTCTTTATTTGATACATCTCGTTTTTCTGTAGAAAATCGTGCAGAAAAATGTAAGGCTATTACTTCAGATACTACATTATTCATTGGCGACAGCTTCATGGATGATTATTTTATTGGAGAATATATGGCAGCTTATTCTCAAGACAAAGTAGTATTAAATGCTGGCATTAGTTCTACAACGTCTTATCATTGGGAAGCGATTTATTCAAAAGTAATTGGTCAGATAGCACCTAAAAACATTGTTCTTCATATCGGCACAAATAATTTCTATGATGCTCATGACTTAGTGGAAGAAACGCAAGATAGTTTGACTAGGTTGTTTATGTATATGCACAACAGCTATCCAGCAAGCAAGATTTATTGGTTAAACATTACTCAGCGTCAGGACACTGCTTATTATTCTCAAGTCAATGAGACAAACAGCTATATAGAACAATGGTGTTCACAATATAATTGGATAACTTGCGTTGATACTTGTTCAAAGATTACAGCAGATATGCTTCGTGATGGAGTTCATCTCAAACCTGAAAAATACAAAGTGTTTACAGACGCCCTTGAAAACGCAGGTTGTGAAATTGTTAAGAAATAAAAAATCAAAGGAGGTTATGATGAAAAAGTTTAAGTCATTGTTAGCATTGTTATCCATATTCATCGTTATCGCTATCAGTCTTACTGCTTGCACTGCAACGGTAGAATATGAGTTATCAAATTATCAAGGTCAAGATTCAGATGCTGATGGAATGATGATTTATAACAAAGAACTTTTCTATTTAAATAGTATAAAACAAGGGGGTCCTGATCCTGCTGTTTTGGATGATACTGCGCGTAGCGGCTACTATTATCTATATGCTACACTAGGTGCATTTCACACAATGCGTTCAAAGAATTTGGCGGAATGGGAAAATGTTGGCCCTACATTTTATCAAAAACAATCTTCAGATGTATTAAAAATTACAAATTCAAACGTTTGGGCTCCTGAAGTTATTTATGATGAAGACACTAAACTATATTATATGTTCTTTAGTGCAACACCTGTTGCAGATAATTCTTTTTCAACAGGCAAGGGTATAGTCAGCAGCAGAAACTTGTATAACATGTATGTTGCCACATCAACAAGTCCTGCAGGTCCTTTCACTTTAATTGATTTTGGGAATGCCGATAGCTGCGGTGCCCAAAATATGCATGTATTAAATACTAAATCTGGAATTGTATTAGATGAGAGTGAATTGGCAAATAATGCATGGACAAAAGAAGGCAACACTTACTATAAGGCAGCATTTCCTCATTATTTTGCAAGATATTGCTTGTTTGCTCCTGATGAGCTTTCTAAAGTAATGCAAAAAGAAGGTGTAGGTATCTATGGCAATATCACCGATGCTGGTTATTTTGGAACAATTGATCCCCATCCTTTTGTCGATCCTGTAAGCGGAGATAAATATCTCTATTTTAAGGCAGAGGACAGGGGTTGGAATATCATTCTTGCTGTAAAGATGAAAAACTGGCTTTCTCCAGATTGGTCTACTGCAACCTATGCAGTAGTCAATGGATATCATACTGTTCAAGATTGGAGAGAAGGAAAAAATAAAGGCGTATCCTATGAAATTACTTCTTGTAACGAAGGTCCTTATGTAATTTATCATACTGATGCTAATGGAAAAGGCCTTTACTATCTTACTTTTTCGGTAAACGATTATGGTCAAAGCACTTATCAAGTTGGTATGGCAGTTTCAGAAAGTCCTCTCGGACCATTCAGAAAGCTTACAGAAGAAGAGGGCGGATTACTTCTTTGTTCTTCTACAACTGAAAGTGAATCCATTTCTGGAGCAGGACATCACTCTTTTGCAACATTAGGTGATCAGCTTTACATTATTTATCACCGTCATACCAATTATCTTGCCGGCGGTAATGATCGTTATACTGCTGTTGATGAAGTAAAATGGATTACTGTTAAAGATATTTTTGGCAATGATATGGATATTCCGTATGTCAATGGTCCTACAGATTCTATTCAGCCTTTGCCTGCAGCATATAGCGGTTATAAAAATATTGCAGACCAGGCAACAGTAACATGTACTGATAAAAACACAGAGATTGAGTGTGTAAATGATGGTTTATTGTCAGTCCATAAAACGGCAAATGATACTTTCATGAGCTATATACGCGAAGCTTATATTTCAAAACAAGCTACCTTTACTTTTGACTTTGAAAATGCACGTACAATTCGCGCAATAATGGTTTATAATTCTGCTTTTGAAAACAGTATTTTTAGAAACATTTCAAAAATTGAATTAAAATTAGCAGACGGCTCAACCAGAGTTATCCGCGATGTCAAGTTTGATGTAAATCGCTATTGCAATTTTTCAGAACTTGATGTAAACGAAATAACTTATATTATGTCGGGCTCATGTGCTTTTGTTGAATTTTATGATATTGATGTTCAATCTGTAAAGATAACAATAGATGTACCCGAGGGCCAAGAAGAAGTAGGTATTTCAGAAATTCGTATTCTTGGCAAAGTAGCATAGGGGGAGGGAAAAATGAAAAAGATATCGAAATTTTTAATCTTCGCTATATGTACATTGACGCTTTTGGCGGGACTGTTTGGTTGTTCTAACGGCAAAGTCAAAATTATTAAGGATGAAAATGTATATACCTTTACAAACAAACTTCCTGCTACTGCAGAATTAGATGAAGGTATGATAATTGATGGAAAATTTGATGAAGCTCGTTGGAATAATTCGCGCTGGCTAATTGGCGTTGATCGCGCAAACGCAAAGCAATATGCAGATATTTACTTTACGACGTCGTATGGTCAAAAAGGCGTTTATTTTGGCATAAAGGTAGAAGAACATGGAACCAATATTTATGTTAATCCCGACAGAGCTAGCTATCTAAACAGCTGTATAGAAATGTATATGGGATTAGCAACTGATCCTAGTGATGCACAAAGAATTTTTGAATTTGACTTTTTGGCAAATGGTCAATATAGTGCTAAACAAAATTTGAATGGCTTTGTAGATGTAAGCACTACTTATGATAAAATGCCCATTGTCGCTTCTAATTTGATTGGCGGGAAAATTAACACAACAGAATGCACTGGGTATTATATCGAAGCCTTTTTCCCTTATACATTCTTAGAGCATTCTGGATACGACGTATCTAATCCAGATGAAATGGTTTTTGGCATTGATCCTGTGCATATCTTTTCTTTCAATTATAATGGCACAGATTTGAACATGGACAGATATTGGTCATGGTGGTCACAAAATTATATTTCAAGCTCATGGCTAACGCCTAGCAGTTTCTTTTATTTTGGAAAAAATGGTTTAGTCGCATATGATTTCACAGTAAATTATGGCGGCAGTGGAAAAGGCACAGTGACAGAAAAACACGGATTGCCCTATGCCCTTAAAAAAGAAACTACTTTTGTTATAAAGACAGTAAATGGTGCTGGAATTTCAAAATTACTTATTAATGGTATTGATTACAAATCTAATCTTAAGTCTTCAGGCGGTAGCTATACATTAACATTAAGCAATATTACAGAGGATTTGACGATTGATATTGATTTTGATTAATACAAGTGATTGAAAACTTGATATTAATATAATAAAAACAAAGGAGTGGAAAATTAAAGATGAAAAAGGCGAAAAGCATTCTTTTAGTTATATTATGCATTGCTTGCGTTTTGTCAACTGTTATATTGTTTGGCTGTAAACAAAAGACAGTTGAAACACACGTACATAACTATACTATATGGCAATATGATAATGAAGGCCATTGGAAAGAGTGTGAAGCCAATGATGGCGCAACATCTGAAAAAGAAGCACACAACTATACTATATGGCAATATGATAATGAAGGCCATTGGAAAAAATGTGAATGTGGTGCAACAAGTGAAAAAGAAGAGCATGTTTTCGTTGATGGAAAATGCGAATGCGGTGCTTCGGAACCTAAATTTTATAGCACTGCATCCGGTCAGGTAAAACTTTACAAATTAGGAAAAGAAGTTACTGATTATACTGGAGTAAATGTAGAAATCGATGATGACGATGTTGTGGTTAATTATAATCAAACAACAGGCGAATTTACCATTTCTAATGCTGAAGTAGGCAAAGAATATACCTTAACCATAACTAAAGAATATTATGAAACTTATTCAACCATTATCCAAGTTGAGAAAGATACTAATACGGTTATTGGCGGTTCAAATGGCATAGTTTTGAACTATAAGATGTTTACCAACATCATAAACATGTGGAATGATGATTATATTGCCCAGGGCTTATCTCTCAATATTGATGAAGGTGGCATTCCTTATATTTCTTCAACTCGCGATTCCTTTGCTTTAAAATCTAATGAAGGCTTTGATGATGTCGCAATGACATTATATGTAAAGAAAAGCAATAATCAACCCAAGGATGAAGGTGGTGCAGGCTGCCAGGGCATTGTCTTCATGTTTGGCAATAAATATGTTCAATTAAAGATAAAACGTTCTGGCGCAATCGAAACTTCTCATGATTATCTTTGGAGCAATAGTTATTCAGAAGCATATCAAACATATATGCCTGGAAGCAATACATGGTGGCTTTATGATAAAGACGGCAAAACCATTTATCAGGATAATATGTTGACTGAAGAAGAACTTGCAAAATATGAAGAAGGAACTTTCTCTCTTACTCTTGTTCGTCAAGGCGCAAAAATTTATATCTATGTTGACGGTAAGTTTACCGGTAATGTTTTATACATCGCTGATGAATTGGCTAACCAAAAGACTAATATAGGTATTTATGGCTATGAATTAGTAGATTCTAAAAATAACCCTGGCGAAGTTGCAGTTTTCAAATTCAATTATGAAACTGATATAGATAAGTATATTCCTGAAGTAACAGTAAATCTTGACGTTGATTCTACCGGCGGTACAGCAACTTTGGATAAAGAATCATACACCTTTGGTGATAAGATAATATTGACCGTTGAGCCTGACGCAAATTACATTTTGGGCAGTGTTTATGTCAATGGTAAAGATGTAACTGCAAAAATAGTTGACAATAAAATAGTTGACAATGTATATTCCTTCTATGCTTATTATTTGGACAATGTTGATATTAGGATAAAATTTGTGGAATATAAAGAAGTAGATGCTACAATTACTTTGACAAGTGATTCTGCCGCAGAAGGTGCTACACTTACCTTCAGACAAGGCGATCTTACCAAGACAGGTGTGGTTTCTGAAGGTCAAGTTGTTGTTGAAGATATGATGACAGGTGAATGGGACGTTTATACAACATTCAACAATATTACAGTTAATCTTGGAAAAATTATTGTTCAGGAAGATGGAAGCGCAATTCTTGATTTAACTAATGCTTTTAAATCCAACAGCAAAGCTGTTGTCACTGCAGATTTTGCAACAGGTACATTTACTTACAAACCTAATGATACTAAGAATGCTAATTATCAATGGCTTCAAATAGACCAATTGCCTGGTTCAGGCTTTGTTATGACCAAGCTTTCTCTTGATGGAGAAAACAAAGCAAAGTATGCAAGTACAGAAGGTCCACAATGTGAAGCTTGTATTGCTATTAGCTTTAAAATTGGCGGAAAAACCTATTATATGGATCTTTGGACAAAAGGCAATGAAATAATATCTCCTGCATTTGCTACAGATGGTGGCAATCGTCATTGGATTGAAGACTTCAGAACAGAAACCGATGAATATAATGCATTTATGACAGGTGATGGCGTTTATTTTGGCTTTGGTTATGATGCTGAAACAGGTATGCTTTCTTGCTATATGGGTACTTCACCTGATAATGTAAGAAAAGTTTTGAACACAACATGGAGTTCAGATTTCTATGCTGATCCTGATGAAAGCATTACCGCTATCGGATTAGGCAACTGGCTATGCTGGGGTAGTTCTGATGTAACTATTACAGTAAACAACCTCACATATGGATCAACTCTTGAAGCAGCGCTTCAGATAGATTAACTTTGGTATTAAGGTAAAAACAGATGAGAGCTATAGTATAAGAACTATAGATAAAACAAAAGAAAAATAGCTAATATATTTTAGCTAAGGGGTACCAAGGAAAAGGCCAAAAGGCGGAGAAAATTTTCTCCGCCTGAAGGCAAAATTTTTAGCTCTTAAATTCTAAAGAAATTGGATTTTGAACTTATGAAAAATTTATTGCAGACTTTAACAACAGAACAAAAGATAAAACTTATTATGGGTGCCGATTTTTGGAGTAACGATGATGCAAACGGCGCTTTATATAAATTTTTGATGTCTGACGGGCCAATAGGGCTTCGTCAACCTTTATATCGTAATACATCAGAACAAAATGAATGTATAAAATCAGTAGCATATCCTTCCACACAAATGCTTTCTCATACGTGGAATACTGATTTGTCTTATAAAATGGGATATAGTCTCGGTAATGATTGTATCGAACAAAAAGTTGATATAATATTGGGACCGGGTGTAAACATAAAAAGAAATCCAAAAAACGGCAGGAATTTTGAATATTTTTCTGAAGATCCTATTCTTGCCGGAATTATGGCTAGAGAATACATCAAAGGTGTTCAGGCAAAACATGTCGGAACTTCGTTAAAGCACTTTTGCTGCAACAATAGTGAGTATTCTAGAAAATGGGTATCAATGGAAGTAGATGAAAGAACACTACGGGAAATTTATCTGCGTCCTTTCCAGATTGCTTGCGAAGCAAAACCCTGGACGGTTATGTCTTCTTATAACCTAGTTAACGGTGTAAGAATGTCTGAACACAAAAAATTTTATAATGTTCTTCGAAATGAATTTGGTTTTGATGGATTAATTGTATCTGACTGGGAAGCGGTAAAAGATTCAGAAAACAGTCTGAATGCAGGCTGCAATTTGGAAATGCCGTATGACAAAGCACATCAAGAAGAAATGCTTGAAAAAGGCAGGGCAGGAAAACTTGATATGCAAAAGCTTAATGAAAGTGCGGAAAAAGTTATTGAACTTTCTAAGAAATGTGAAGAAGAAAGTAAACTTCGCAAAATAGATATGACATTGGAAGAACGTCGTGCGGTTGCATTGAATGTTCAGCGTGAAGGCATAGTTCTTTTAAAGAACGATAAGGACACTCTTCCCATGCAAGGCGGCAAGGTGTTAGTTACCGGGGCTTCTGCATTTCGTTATTATTTTGGCGGCGGTTCTTCTAACGTTTATCCTGAACGTCAGTTTGAGAATTTGGAAACAGCTCTAAAAAATCAAGGCGTTGATGCTCAGTTTGTAGAATCTATTTGGGAAGTAACAGGTCATCAAGCACATGTCGGCAATTTGAAAAAAGCTGTTCATGCTGCTGCGCTTTCTGATTATACAGTCCTTTGTGTCGGCAATCCTAGTACCTGTGAATTTGAAGGAATGGACAGACAGCTGATCCGCTTGACAAGTGAAGAAGAAATCGCAATTCATGCATTGGCGAGATCTAGCGAAAAGTTAATTGTTGTTGTATATGCCGGATCAGCCATTGATATGAGTGATTGGATTGATGAAGTCGATGCTGTTGTTTGGGCTGGTTATGGCGGTGAATATTGCAATCAGGCGCTTGCCGAAGTGTTGACTGGTAAAGTTAACCCTAGTGGAAAACTTACCGAAACTTTTCCTCTTTGCTTAGAAGATGTTCCCGCTGTGAATACTTATCAGGATGAAGCATGCATTGTTTATAGCGAGGGACTAAATGTCGGTTATCGTTATTTTGATACCTTTAATGTTCCTGTGCTTTTCCCCTTTGGTTTTGGACTTTCATATAGCAAATTTGAATATAAGAATTTGAAAATAACCCAAAGCGGTGACAATATTGATGTCGAATTTGATATTCAGAATATTTCTGATGTGGACGGCAAAGAAACTGCGCAGGTATATGTACATGAAATTACCCGTGAAGTATATCGCCCTTACAAGGAATTAAAAGCGTTCAAAAAGGTTTTTATTAAGGCTCATTCAACAGAACATGTTAAATTAACTCTTGACAGAATGGCATTTGCCTACTGGTCAACTTCCAGAGATGAATGGTATGTAAAACCTGGAGTATTTGAGATTCAAGTTGGGGCTAGTGTTAATAATATTTTATTAAATAAGAAGATTGAAATAAATTAATTTGAGTATATTTAAGCAAACATAAAAAGCCAATATACCTAGGAGGAAAAGATTATGAGAAACAAAATCATAAAAACTATTTTAGCAGTTTGTTTAATTGTTTCCACTACTTTTAGTGTTACAGCTTGCAATTCTAGCGGTTCAAGAGGTTCCAATGTAGGTGATAAGGAAAAGGGTAATAGAACAGAGATTACTTTTTTATGTGATGCAAATTCAACATCTCAACAGGCTTGGCTGGATTTGATAAAAGCATATAACGATGGCGTAGGATATACGAAAGATCATGTTTATGTAACTGCAAAGATGCAGGCAAATGCTTCAAGCCCTTCTGCCAGCATCTTTATTAAGAACAGCAATTACGCATACAATGTAGTAGCTGTTAATGACAGCCAAAATGCTTTTCAGACACTTGCTATAAAAAGAGATGCAAAGAAGGCTCCTAACGGCTATTTTTTGGATTTATCTTCATATGCCGCTGCAGATGAGGATTTTCAAAAGAATACAATCAATAAAAATCTTTTGAATTGGTTTTCGATGACATACAATCAAAATGCACAACAAGGCGCCGGCAAAGAAAAGCACATAATCGGTGAAGGACAAAGCCTTTTAGGTGTTCCTTATGGCGCTGCTGCACATCTCAACTGGTATAATGAAAAAATATTTAAAGAACAGGGCATTAATATCATTTCAATACCTGAAGAAGATTTGGATGAATACAATAAGACAAATAATTCTTCTATTAAGCCTCATGGATATGCGGAATATAAACACGCGCCTTTTTCAGGAGCAATTGCATCTGAGAATTTGGCAGGACAAACAGTCTATAAAGTATTTAACAACTGCATCGGTATGAACTGGGAAGAGCAAAGAAATCTTTTGAAATATTTTACAAAAGGCTGGAATAGTTCTTCTTCATCTACATACGGTTTTGTCAGTGAATATTGGTTTAACTATGGATGGTCGGTCGGCGGGGATGTAATGGGCTTTGATGGTACTGAATATGATTTTACTTTGATGGATAAATCAGCAAATTATATTGTTACCAAGGATAACACCATAATCAACGGCAAAACATATATGGCTGGCGAAATTGTAAAATATGAAGATAAGGTAAATCAGGCTGATATTGCTACCATGGATGGTGTTTATGCTATTCCTTCTCAATATGATGCAGTAAAGGAATATATTTCTTTGCAGGTTGCAACCACTAAAATGGTAGATACATCCGGTGGAAAAACTTATTATGGATATGGTGTTGCAACTCCAGAGACAAGCAATGCAGACAACTTATTTAATACCGCTCAGGTGGCTATGGTAAGAGGTAATCCTGCATCTATTGTAGAAAAGAGCCAATCCAAATATTTTAGCGATTTTAACATTACTGTTTGCGAAACTTACAGAGAATATGAAGGCGGCAGCACTTATCAAAAAGACGGTAAATCTGGTTTTGAAAATGAATACTTGAAAGTTATCGGTGAAACTTATGATGGAGAAGTATATACCGGAGATTTGAAAGTAGTTGACGGCACTCCCATTGTAGGAAATCAGACTTCTGCTAGTATTTCTCAGGCTTTGGTAATCCCTGCTTGTTCTGATCCTGACAAATATCAGGCTGCTTGGAACTTTATTAGTTGGGTAGCAACTGAAGGACAAAAATATCTTGCTTATGCAGGAACTATAACACCTGTAGCATATGATATTTTATTTAGTAAAGATTATGCATATAACACCACTCTTACAAAAGGGAAAAATTACTATGCTGTAGCAAAAATGGCTTATAATGCAGGCAGAGGCGACTGGGGCTATTTTGAAAATGGCACATGGGTTACTGATTGGGCAAACGACTTTAACAATGTGTTGCGCAGAGGCAACGAAACAATGACACAATTTCTCGATAAAAAAGCTGACCAAGCAAAACAAGCCTTAAATAATATGTATTGTGTTATTAAGGGGATTCGTTAATGATAATCACTGCAAAAATCAACAGGGATGCTTTTTCAATCAAAGATAAAGCATTAAAAAAGGGAAGAAAATGGAAGCCAATAAACATTATGTGTTTATGTATTGTGCTTATTCCCATTATCAGCTTTATTGTCTTTAATGGCATTCCTGTTGTTCTTTCTTTTATATCCATGTTTACAAATATGGAAAACAATGACTTGACAACAATGACATGGAATAATTTTGAAAACTTCAAGCTTGTTTTCAGTGACCAGCGTTTCTGGAAATCTTGGGGTGTTACTTTGTGGTTGGCATCTTCACAATTTGTTACCTTGCTCATTGCATTAATCATTTCTGTTTTGCTGGATCAAAAGGTTAAGTTTGCTAAAGCGATGCAAGTCATCTTTTTTATCCCATATATTTGTTCTACAGTAGCGATAGCTATCATGTGGCAATGGGTATTTTCAGAAGATTTGGGCATTTTAAATGCGATTTTAGGTACTAAAATCAACTGGCTCAATGACGTGGAAAAGCCTACTCGCTTGATATGGTGCGTTTATGCGACAATCGTATGGTCAGCGCCTTCTTACGGTATTGTCATGTTCAAAGCAGCGTTAAAAAATGTAAACCCGTCTTTATATGAGGCAGCTGCTATAGATGGAGCCAATGGTTTTCAAAAGTTTTGGCATATCACCCTTTCTAGTATCAAATCGGTTACTTTGTTTTTGCTTTTAGCAAGTATCATTAACGGTTTGGCTGTGTTTGACAGTGTTCTTATTTTGGCGCCAATTCAATGGACAGGCGTTGCAGGACCTAATGACGTCGGTCTGACTGTTAATTATTACATTTATCTAAAGGGTGTGCAAGGTGGCGAAATGGAATATGCAGCAGTAATGAGCTGGTTTTTGTTTTTGATTACTTTTGCTGTTTCTTTCTTTGTCATTCGTGCAAGAAATAAAGTTTCGGAGGAATAAAATATGAAAGCTCAAGCATTAAATCGTTCATATGAGCTTTCATTGAACGAAAAAAGAATAGAACCTAAGAAAGCCAAAAAGGTGATTTCTCCTTGGCGTATAATCATATATGCAATATTAATTTTATATACTATTTGGATTCTGGCGCCATTTGTCATAATTTTAGTAACCTCTTTTACTTCTAATGCTGAATATATGGATGCTACAAATTATATTTGGTGGCCCAAAAATTTCACTTTTGAAAATTATAAGCGTTTGTTTATGGATGATCCTTTTGCAGTTGATGGCATACCATCATTGCTTAGAGGATTCATAAATACTATGTGGATTACTTTGATTCCACTTTTTTCAGGATTATTTCAATCCTTGTTGGTAGCTTATTGTTATTGGCAATATGATTTTCCTGGAAAGAAAAAATTATTTATGATTAATGCTACTTTAATGTTTATACCAGTAGGTTCATTTAGTTTTGTAAGTTATATGTTTTATCAAAATATCGGCTGGACTGAAGGTATAAAAGCATTTTTTCCACTGTTTGTACCTGGATTGTTTGCTAGTGCAGGTACGGTATTCTTTCTTCGACCTTATTTGGACAGTATTAATAAAGAAATTGTTGAAGCTGCAAGGATCGATGGAATGAACTTTTGGCAAATATTCTTTTCAATAGTTGTTCCTTTGTCTAAGCCTGCTTTGATTGCTCAATTTATCTTCGGATTTGTCGGTGGATACAATAACTATTCTGGTGCATTGTTGTATTTGTTGGATCAAAGCGAAACAATGTGGACATTACAATTATCAATGCAGCAGCTTATTAGCTACCTTTCTGTAAGTCAAGATGATTTTGGTTTTCAATGCGCTACTGCTCTTATGGCTATGTTGCCATTAATTATCTTATATCTGTTTTGCCAAAGATTTTTCATCGAAGGCATTTCTTTCGGCGGTGGAAAAGAATAATGCTGACATGTGAAAGTAGTACAATGTTAACATCAAAAATTTTAAATACATAGAGGCATTTATGATAATTTTTGATCAAAAAAATAACGGTTTTCTTCTAAGTGGAAAAAAATATAGCTATGCTTTGCATGTTACGCAGTCTGGTTATATTCAGCATTTGTATTTTGGCAAAAAGATAGATAAAGCAGATTTGACCTATTTGGTCAATTATTATGGCATTACAACTGCGCCTAGAATTGATGATTTTAATATAGATATGGCAACAGATGGTATGCTTGCTGAGATTGGAAGTTACGGCAGAGGCGATTTTCATGAGGCAACAGTAATTTCAGTGCGTGAAGACGGCTCAGCAATGAGCCGATTCAAGTTTTTTTCATATAAAATTCAAGATGGTGTAAAAAAACTTCAAGGTATGCCTTGCATTCGTCATACACAGCAGACCTTGACAATAACATTAAAAGATGATTTTTCGGATACATATTTGGATTTGAATTATAGCGTATCAGATGAGAGCAATGTTCTGGTGCGCAATATTGTAATTCATAATGATGGTAATCAGAAACTAAATATTAAAAGAGCATATTCTTTTTGTGTTGATTTGCCTAACAGCAAATACAGCGTTATGCGTTTGGCAGGACGTTGGGCAAGAGAACGTTATCCCATTATGACAGATGTGGGACAAGGAACTATACGAATTGATTCTAATCGCGGTTATTCTTCACATCAGCTTAATCCATTTATTTCTGTAGTTAAAGATGGCTGCATGGAAGAGCAGGGCGAATGCTATGGCTTTGCTTTAATTTACAGCGGCAATTTTGCCATGACAGTAGAAGAACATAACAGTGAGCTTGTAAGAGTACAAGGCGGAATCAACGATTATATGTTCGAATGGCAATTAAAAGCTGGGGAAAGTTTTGAAACGCCTCAAGCCGCACTTTGCTATTCGTCTGAAGGACTGGGCGAAATGTCTCGTTCTTTTGCAGATTTTTGGCGTGATTATATTATTAATCCCAAATGGGTCAATCGTTCTCGTCCTATCGTTATTAATAACTGGGAAGCAACTTATTTTGATTTTAATAATGAAAAATTATTTGAAATCATTGATGAAGCAGCCAAGCTTGGAGTAGATACTTTTGTTTTGGATGACGGATGGTTTGGAAAAAGAGATAATGACAAAACAAGCTTAGGCGATTGGTTTGTTAACGAAAAAAAATTGCATGGCGGTTTAAAAACTGTCATTGAGCATTGCAAACAAAAAGGCTTGAAATTTGGCTTGTGGTTTGAACCCGAAATGATTTCTGAAGACAGTGAACTCTTTAGAACTCATCCTGATTGGGCGCTAAAGAAAGAAGGAGTTGAGCCTTGCAGAGGACGCAATCAGCTTGTCCTTGATTTTACTCGTTCTGAAGTAGTTGAAGGCGTTTATCAGATGATAGCCAAAATCTTGCGTGAAAATGATATAAGTTATATGAAATGGGATAAAAACAGAGATATAACTGAAAATTATTCCGCATGGCTTGGCAATAGACAGGGAGAACTAGGACACCGTTATATGCTTGGTGTTTATGCGCTTGCTCAAAAGATTACTTCAGAATTTCCTGATTTGTTTATTGAGGGCTGTGCTGGCGGCGGCGGCAGATTTGACGGAGGAATGTTGTATTATTTCCCTCAAATCTGGACAAGCGATGATACTGATGCGTTAGAACGCACCAAAATTCAATGGGGTACCTCGATGTGCTATCCTCTTTCTTCAATGAGCTGTCATGTTTCGGCATGCCCTAATCATCAGACTCAACGTATAACGCCTTTTGAAACAAGAGGCGCAGTTGCATCATTGGGCGCAACAGGATATGAGCTTGATCTAAGTAAACTGAAAGAAGAAGAAAAAAAGTTTGTTGTTGATCAAATCAAAAATTACAAAAAGATAGATAAGCTGATTTTGGAAGGAGATTTATATCGTCTTTCTAGTCCTTTTACAGAAAACTATTTTTGCGAAATGGTTGTTGCTAAGGACAAATTAAGCGCTTACGTTGTAGGCGAGCGTTTCCGTGGCGATCCTTGCGACCATAATCGCGTGTTAAAACTATATGGCTTGGACGACAATTTGGTCTATTGCATCGAAGAACTTAACATCACTGCAAGCGGAAAAGTTCTAAGCGGTCTTGGCGTTATATTGCCCAAACTTCCGGACTGCGGAAGCTGGACGTGGCATATCAATCAAGTAAAACAATGAGGTAATAATTGGCATGAGATTTGAAAGAAACGAATATCCTCGCCCTCAATTCAGACGAGACAATTGGCAAAATCTTAATGGAGAATGGGATTTTGAATTTGACGATAAAGATGAAGGCGTAGTAAAAAAATATTATTTGGGTAAAAAATTTACCAAAAAAATCAATGTTCCTTTCACATATCAGTACGAAGCAAGCGGCATTAATGATAAGACAGTTCATGATATCGTATGGTATAAAAGAACATTTTTTATAGAAAAAGAAAATCAAAATAAAAATGTGCTTTTGTGTTTTAATGGCGTTGACTATATTGCAGATGTTTGGGTTAATGGCATTCATGTACTCAATCACAAAGGTGCATATTCCGAATTTAAGTGTGATATTACCAAGTTTGTAAAAAATGGCGAAAATCTTTTGGCCGTTCGTTGTGAAGACAGATTAGAAGATGATCAACCTCGCGGAAAACAAAGCTGGACTGGTAAAACATACGGATGCTGGTATGTTGCCAATACAGGTATCTGGCAAAGTGTGTGGCTAGAGTTTTTCAAAGGGGATTGCATCAATGAATATCATTTGCTTTCCGACTATGATAACACTGCGTTTTATGGCGATATCACTACTTTGTATGGAAAAGCTGATACGTTAAAAATTATTGCAACTTTTGAAGGCAAAGTTAGAGCAGAACAGACAGTCAAAATAAATCAAAAATTTAATAAATATTATGTAAAATTGCAAAAAAGCTTTTTAGAAGATTTATCCTGGTGGCAAGACTGTCCACGATTAATTTATGTAGATTTTGTTTTGCTAAAAGGCAATAAAGTATTGGATTTGGCTCATACAAGATTTGGACTTCGTAAAGTTTCTGTTAGCGAAACAGGAGCAATATATTTAAATGGCCGGCCCTTTTATCAGCGTTTGGTGCTTGATCAGGGATATTGGAATGAAAGCGGCATTACACCGCCCAGTGCAGAGGCATTGAAAGAGGATATAGAATTAGCAAAAGCTATGGGCTTTAATGGCGCAAGAAAACATCAAAAGATTGAGGACCCTTATTTTTACTATTATGCAGAAGAACTAGGTTATGTAACCTGGTGTGAAATGCCTTCTGCGTATAATTATAATGATAAGGAAACTCAAGCTATTATGACCGAATGGCAGGAGATTGTTAATAATGCCAAGAACTTTACATCCAATATATGTTATCTTCCTATTAACGAAAGCTGGGGTGTAAGAGAAGTCTTTTCAAACAAAGCTCAAAGAGATTTTGTCCGTTCTTTATACTATATCACCAAGGCGATGGATGACGGCAAACTAGTTTCTTCTAATGATGGATTTGAAGTTGTCAATCCGACAGATATTTTAGGTATTCATGACTACGATAGCGAAAAGGAAGAGCACTTTAAAAAATATCATGAATGGCAATTTAAAGGTATGCATCCCCAAGGTTTTGCATTATATGCTCAGGAAGAAGATTATCAGGGTCAGCCTGTTCTTCTGACCGAATTTGGCGGACGTGCTTTTTTGGAAGACAAGAAAGGAGATGCATGGGGATATAGCAAGGCGTTGGCAAATGAAGATGAATTTCTTGCTCAGCTTGAATCTATAATGAAAGGCGTTTATTCATGCAGGTTCCAAGGCTTTTGCTATACGCAACTTACAGATGTTCAGCAGGAAGTAAATGGTTTGCTGTATGCAGACAGAAGGCCAAAAGTTTCAGTGGAAAAATTAAAGAAAATTTTTGAAAATAAATAATCACTAAAGAAGAAAAAATTCTAGGATAGATATATGAAAGAGATATATTTGGGCGCAGCTTATTATCCTGAAATGTGGGATGAAAGTGAAGTAATTAAAGATATTGAAAGATGCAAAAGTTTAGGTATTAATACTTTACGAATCGGCGAGTTCGCATGGGGAAACATGGAACCCAAAGAAGGTGAATTTCAGTTTGATTGGTTGAAAAAAATAGTGAATCAGCTATACCAAAATGGAATTTATACTATAATGTGTACTCCTACTTCGACTCCTCCGCGATGGTTATTAAATAAATACGATGAAACAAGAAGGATTGCAAGTGACCTGATTCATGTTGATGTTTCTTCACGTTGTCATACCTGCAAAACATCTCCAAAAATGCGAGAAAAAAATCGTATTATTGTAACTGAAATGGCTAAGGTTTTTGCAGGTCATCCAGGTGTTATTGGCTGGCAAATAGATAATGAAATTTATCCTTATGATGAAGGTTGCTTTTGTGAAAAATGCAAGAGGGCTTTTAGAGAATATCTAAAAGATATTTTTGATACAGTAGATAATTTAAACAAGGCATGGGGAATGACACGCTGGTCTCTTACCTATGAAAGTTTTGATGATATACAACCGCCTTATCCTTCGCAATGGAGACACCCCTCTTTAAGAAAAGCATGGCGGGACTTCCAATATAGACAAATTATATCCTATATTGATGAACAAGCCGACATATTGCATAGTTATAATTGTCCTAATGTAGGAACAAATATGATGGCGCATAATTCGTTGGGATATTATGATGTCAATAAAAAGCTTGATGTCGTTCAATATAATCATTACAATCCTGCCAAGGATTTGCCTTTCACTGCATTTGCTTATGATTTTTTACGATGTGTAAAAGATAAGCCCTTTTGGGTAATTGAAACTCAGGTCGGTTGGAATGGCAGTGAGTATGCCGAAAACGGTTATCGTCCTCAAGGTAACTGCTATGCAAATACCTGGCTTCCTATCGCTAAGGGCGCTGAAATGAATCTTTATTGGTTGTTTCGCACTCATCCTAATGGTCATGAATTGGCTCATGGCGCATTGTTTTCTTCTGCCGGCAGACAATATAAAGTTTCTGATGAAGTCAAAAAAGCAGGGCAAGAGTTTAAAAAATGCGCTTCAATGCTAAATGAAAGCTTTATTAAATCTAAGATTGCTATTCATTATTCAACAACCGCTTTAAACATTTTTGAATCAGCGCCTATTTTGAAAAATTTGAATTACAGAGAGACGCTTATTCATAAATTTTATGACGCTTTTAGGCATTATAACGTTGATCTTATTGATACACCCCATAGCTTAGATGGCTATGATGTTGTCATTTCACCTTTTCTTGCAACTGTAGATGAGAATGGATTAAAGGAAAGAATTATAGAATGGGTAAAAAATGGCGGTACTTGGATCGTTGGTCCTATGTCAGATATTATGGATAGTAATGTAAGTAAGTACACCCATGCCCCTTATTCTTTCTTGGAAGATTTTTGCGGCGTATATACTAAATATCAAAAGCCTATTGACAATAACGTATTTAGAGCGAAATGGAATGATGGAAAAGAATGTTCAATATCCATGTGCTATGATGCTTATGAGCTTTTGCCTGGCACTATTAGCTTAGCTACATATTCCAATGAAGAATTTTCAGGGCTTTCGATAATAACTCAAAGAAAGGTCGGAAAGGGCAAGGTCATTCTTGTGGGAAGCGTAATCGGACATAAAGATATGTTAAGGCTTGTTAATCTTGAGCCTATTGCTAAAGCGAGCAAAAATGTTATTTTGACAGAGCGTAGCGATAAACAAAACGCTATTATCGTTGTCGAAGTAGAAAACAAAATTGGTTATATCCAGCTAAAACAACAATATAAAGATTTGATTACAGGAAAAACCTTTAAAGGAAAAGTAAAAGTTCTTCCTTATCAAGTACTTGTATTGCAAAATGTTTAGTGGATGTGTACTAAATAAGACAATATTTTATTGTAATCAACCAATAAGGGATGTATAATTTTATTATGAAGCAAATTATAAAATTAAAAGATATTGCTGATAAAGCGGGAGTTTCTATCAATACAGTCAGCCGTGCCTTGCGTGATTGTTCTGATATTGGAGAAGAAACAAAAAATAAAATAAAGAAGATTGCACAAGAGCTGGAATATGTACCCAATGGAGTATCTTACTTCATGCGCAGCGGTAAAACAAACCTTATAGGAATCGTAGTGTCATCTGCAACTAACCCATATTTTACAATTTGCGCTAATGAAATTGTCAATAAAATACAAAAATATAATTATTTTGGAATGATTTTGGTAAGCAATGGTGTATTTGATAAAGATCTCCTTTTTACGCTTTTGCAAAATCGTGTATGCGGTATAATCAGCTTTTCTGATATAGACCAAAGCGTTTCGGATTATTGTTATAAAAATAAGATTCCTATGGTGCTAGTCGGCATAAAGTCAAAAAGCAAAGGAATAAGTTCTCTATATCCTGATAATTATTATTGCGGTCAGTTGGTGGGAAAAGAGTTCTTAAATCAATATCGGAATAAGCCTTGCTACATTAATTGCATGAGCGTATCAGTTAATGCTGATCGTCGTCAAGGTTTTTTTGATGTCTTAAGTTCTCACAACATTCATTGCGATGAATATAATTGTCGATTTGAAGATGGACCTATAATTAATCATAATGTGGCAGAACAAATTATTCAAAATAAGAATGATTTCATCTTCTGTTTTAATGATGAAATTGCATCTGTAATAATAGATCTTTTGGATAAAGAAAATTATACTGATTATTCCATTTTTGGAGTGGATGCTCTTTCATCTTATTTGTGTATTTGCAAAAAAATACCCAGCGTTGGCGCTGATTATAAATATATTTCAGATCGTTGTACGGATATTTTAATGAAAAAGATTAATCATGATGATTGTGATTATCAAGAGGTTTATCCAATATCTTTAATAAAGTCTTAAAATTCAGTAACATTTTTAATAGATATTTTTTCAAATAATTAAACTATTTGATCAAATAAACGTATTTCATTATCGTTAATAATATTTAAATATTAATGGGGACAGGAAAAAGATAATATGAAACAGATTATTTATAATAAAATTCGCGTTCAGTTTTTTAGCGAAGATATTATTCACATAGAACAGCAAAAAAAAGGAAGCTTTTGCGATCAAAATACTTTTTTTATTCCTTCAAAAGAAAATTATCTTAAAGATGTAGAAGAAATTTCTTATTCTGATAAGATTAATATAGGCGAATATACCTTGATTCTTCCGCACGAAGGCAAGTCTTTGGCAGGTGTAAAACTTTTTAACAAAGAAGGCAAGACGGTTTATTCTTATAAAAAAAGAATCAACAACGGTGAATTGCCTGCTTTAAATAAAACTCCTGAAGCTTTTGTAATTTATGATAATCCTCGTATTATTGTTCCTATTGAGGGTTATACAAAGGATGCAACATCAAAATATAAGATAGAGGAAAATGTTCAAGACATCTATATTTTGTTGTGCCGAAAAGATTCCAAAAAACTTCGTAAGCTATATGTCGAATTAACAGGCAGATGTGAACTTGTGCGTCTTTCTACCTTGGGCAGCTGGAACTCAAAATATTATGCTTATACAGAAGAAACAGCAAAACAGCTAATTCTGGATTATGAAAAGTATAATATTCCTTTGGATAATATGGTTATTGATACTGACTGGCGTGCATGTGAAAACGGCTGGGGATATGACATCAATACAAAGCTTTTCCCTGATATGAAGAGATTTTTGGATTTTGCACATGAACATGGCATCAAAATCATGTTTAATGATCACCCTGAACCTGTTAATAACAAAGCACATGTTTTTGAACCTAAGGAAATTGAATATCGTGAAAAGAATTTGCAAAACTTAATGAATCTGGGACTTGATATTTGGTGGTATGACAGGAACTGGGGTACGCATCTGATTTCGCCCACCAAAAATGTCTATTGGGAGACTTTTGGTTTATATCTCTTTAGTGATATAACCAAGCATTTTTATCAGAAAAAATCAGGAAACAAGGAAATATATTATCGTCCCGAGATTATGGGAAATGTTGTCAATGTTGTTAACGGATGCTATCAAGGCATTCAGGATACAGCATCTCATCGTTATTCTATTCAATGGACAGGCGATATTGCAAGTGAAGCAGATGCGCTTTCTCAAGAAATAGATACTATGATTAAAGCATCAAATAGCTGTATTGCTTATGTAAATGCTGATTGCGGCGGACATATGGGCAATCCAAATAAAGAGACATTTATACGCTGGATGCAATTTGGCAGCCTTTCTCCTGTTTTGCGTCCTCATTGCACAAATGTTGTAAAAAGATTCCGTGAGCCTTGGAATTATGACCAGGAAACTGTGGATATTGTAAGAGACTATATTAACCTTCGTTACCGCTTATTGCCTGTAATATATAAGAACGCATTTAATAACTATATGACAGGCGAACCTATTTTCAAATCTTTAGGTTATGAATATCCTAACGATAAAAAAGCTCTTATTCTAAATGATGAATATATGCTAGGCAATGATATTTTGATTGCTCCCATAGCAGGCATAGTGCCTCAACCTATACCTAAAAAGAATTTTATTGAACCCATTAAGGCGACATACTATAACGGCACTGAATTACAAGGCGAGCCTATCGCAACGGCTGAATATAAAGAATTAAACATAATACTAAATCATACATCGCCAGAAAAAAATGTGCCTGTTTATAATTTTTCTGCTCGTTTTGAAACAACGGTTCAATTTGATTATCCGGTTGAGTTATTTGTCCGCAGCGATGATGGTTCAACTGTTTATGTAGACGGCGTCAAAGTGCATGAAGATAAAACACTTCATTCGACCATGAATTTTCCTCTTATAAGAATAAAGGACAAAGAGCCTCACAAAGTTGTAATTGAATATTTCCAAGCAGGCGGAGAAGCTGCTATTGGACTGTATTACGGCGTTATAAATGAAGATGAAAAGAAAAAGATTTATTTGCCTGAAGGCAAATGGATGAATGTATTTACAGGCAAAATTTATGAAGGCAGAAGAACTATTTTCTTAAAATTTGATATAAAATCTATGCCATTGTTTGTACGCCTGGGGGCATTGCTGCCTTTAGCAAAAGAAGCACATAATACAGAAGAGCAAAAATGGGATACACTTATTTTTGATTTTTATCCTTGCAAAAGCGCAAATGACAGCGGTTATCTATATGAAGATGATACCAAGACAACGGCATACAAACTTGGTCATTATCGTATAAGCGCATACGATGCATATTTTGACAAAGCTCTTGATCGCTTTGTTTTAAACTTCAAAAAAGCTAAGGGCGAATTTGAGGGAGAAAAGGCATACAAAAACCGTGAAATCGTTATCCGTTGCCATTTAATTGACGATCTAAAAGACGTCCAAAAAGTTCTTGTTAACGGTAAAGAAACAGCTTTTGAAAAAGTTAAAAAGGATAGAAAAGCTTTCCCGTTTAATGCAGATAAAGGCGTTTTGGATAGTGACGTGATTTTGATTTCTGTATCAATGGATGTTAATGAAGATTATAAGGTAGAAATTATTATATAAGAATTGCTATTATAGCATTTCGGCCATTTGATTTTTATGCACAAATCAAATGGCTATTTTCATATTATAATGTAAGGTGGTATTTCTCTTACATAATTTCAGATAGGAGAAATAACATGGATAGCTATTATAATAACAAAAAGAAGGAAGAATATTGTCCTTATGTTCCGTATTCTAAGCCCAAAAAGATTTTGTTAGAATGCGGTCAGCATTCTCAAGATGCAATTTTTGAGATTGATGACGGTAAAGTTCAAGAAAAACAAAGCTTCGTTTTGGATAAATTGATCATTGATACCACCTGCTTATATAAGCCGGTTGTAAAGATTGAGTTTTCAAGTCTTATTGCATTTGAAGCAGAAGATGAAGAAGGCAAAGAACATGAAGTAGAAGTTGATTTATTATTTAAGTTGATAAGAATTTGCAAAAACGGCAAAGGCGAAAAAGATTATGAAGTAGTGCAAACTTGGAGATACCTAAAAGAAATTGATGTAGAAGATAGCATCAAGGAATTGGAAGTTGAGATAAGCGAACCGTTTACAGTGACTTTCTGTGACAAAACCTGTCCAGGATGCTGTGAATATAAAATGATAGTAGAAGGCAAAGATTTTGAAGGTGAGTTTGAATTCTTGAGAGTTACAAAAGCTGATTTGAGCGCTTTGGCTCAAGGTTTGTGCGACGATTAATTAAGTGTTATTTAAAGAAAAAATGCCGGAATCAAAGTTCCGACATTTTTATTTCATTTAAAAAGCATGAGGTGTAGTTATGGCTAATCAAATATGAAACAGCTGTTTCAATCTTTTTTTCATAATCAGGCTGATACATATAATAATGCGGATAAAAATATTGCTCATGAATCATTATTTCAATATGTTCTTTGCCTATTAGATTAGACAAATAGGGAATAATATCTTCTAATTTGAAAGTGTTGATAACCATATCTAAATTGACAAAAAACATATCATACTTTTTATCATAATAATAACAGTCATCATAAATATTCTTATAGTTTTCATATTTTAGGTTATAAGAATCTCTTGGATTTTGTTTATTGCCAAACAGTCCAGCCAAACCCTTGACACCCAAATCATGAAGCGCCTTGTTTCCGCCGTCAGTCGTTTTGCAGCAATGAACTGTGGTAAAAGGGTTAAGCACCTCTTTGCCTGCAAAGCGTATTATATTGTTATTGACTGCTAGACAATCATTATAAAGTTCATCATAGCTTGAATTGGTATAAAGAGTTTGTTCTGTCTTTGAGTGAAAAGACAGCTGAAGCCAATCTTTGTTAGCTATCCATTCCTGCTTGTAGCGGTCAGGCATTTGAGAAAGATTAAAATCTTCAAATTGATAAAACAAATTAAGCTGAACTTTTATATTATACTTTTCGTGCAATCTTTTATATAAAGCCAAATAACTGTTCTCAAAAATGGAAGAATAGTTATTTTTAGCAAGGTCTTGAAAAAACCAAATATTATCGTCAACAGAAAATCTAAAATTCATCTTTGATTTCTCTTTTGTAAGGTTTGGTACTACTAGTGCCGAAGATTTATTTTAATAGATATGTATCTACATCATCAAATTTATATTTCGCAACCTTTAGCATTGTAGCATATTGCGAAGGCGTAAGCTTAGCGATCTTTTTGAATTGTGTTGAAAAATACTGTACCGAATCGAAGCCAAGCATTTCAGCTATTTCATTAAATGAGTATTTATTTTCTTCAATCAGTTGTTTTGCTCTTGTTATGCGGACTTTAAGAAAATAATTAATCAAAGATGTACCCAAGTGTTTTTTGAATACAGCAGATATATATGAAACGCTGTATCCTACCGATTTTGAAATATCTTTTAGGGTAAGTCTTTTATCCACATTTTCATTAATATACATAACTGCGGACTGAACAATGTTGTTTTTGTGGAAACTTGTACTGTCTATGCAGTTATTGTTATGTTGAGTGGTATTTTTTCTAACCAGCAAAATCAAAAGATTTTCTAATGTGTTTTTTATCAATTGTCCAGAACCATAGGGGATGACAGCATTTTCTTTGGGCGGCGGCATAAAGTTTTTGCCTGCCATCAAGATTGAACCTTCATTAAGAATGTTAAGAATACTGTCTTTTTCGGTTTCAGTAACATCTATTACTTTATCTACTAGAGTATATAAGATTTCTGAACTTGAACCAAAAGAGATGATTCCAACGCTGCATGACTTATTATTGGCTTTGATACTGTGATATTGATTGGGAGCGTGAATAACCATTTGATTCTTTTTCAAAATCATAGATTTGCCATTAACATTAACTACAACTTCACCATTGTTAATAAAAACAAGTTCCCAAGGGTCATGGGATTCGCCGTCATATGTAAATGACGGTGAGTATAGATAAGCAAAAGTTGTGTATAATGCATCAACTTTTATATCAATTTCAGGGTATGTAGGTTCAAGTATTTTTACTTTCATATATGTTCTCAATAAATAATATTTTATAAATATTATCATATTGTATTCAGTTAGTCAATAATTAAAATAAAATATAATAAAATTATCAACAAATTATTGTGATTTTGGTGATTTTGTTACTAAAAAAGTAAGATATTATAAATTATTCGTAAAATCCTCATATCATATAAAAAATCATTATGCTATAATGTCTGTATTCAATAT
>DATCJR010000052.1 GCA_036562685.1 Clostridia bacterium
TTTCTGTTTTCATTACTTAATATCAATAGGGCATTATTATTGACGCTGGCAACATCTAAAAGTCTGTAAGCATACAGTTCATTTTGAAAGTTATTATAAACATAATTATCCTTGCTTATATCAATCATAGCAGGATAAGAATAGGTTATGGCTATGGCGTTTACCCATACTTTTAAAAAGTCCGATGAACTTTCAGTACCTATATATGTCAAGTCTGCCGGTCTAAGAATTCTTTCGTAGTGCTTTTTGTTAAGATTATGGTCAAATCGGGTTATAAACAAACTCTTGCAAGAAGTTGCATAATCATAGCTTTGCCCAATTATATAAATGCTCTCTTTCCATTCAATCAAATCAAGTCCGTTTTCATCAATCAATACACTTCCTGTTATGGTATGGTATATTTCATTTGTTTTGGGAATGATTTTGTAAACTGCAACACTTTGAGTGTCAAGCGAGCAGTCTGAAAGGATATAAACACTATTATTTATATTTTTAGCCTTTATAAAAGTGTTTTTAATATTAGAAACTCCAAAAACTAGACTTTTTTTTAATTGACCCTTGCTATCTATTACTGCCAAAAATAATTTTTGACCGCCCGGGGATGAACTGAAATTTCCGTCATTTGAATTAGTTTCACCGATTACATAAATGTAATCATCGCATGTCAATATCTCAACTATATTTTCATCCTTGCTTCCGCCCAAGATTGTTTGAATATCGATTAGGGGTGAGAGAGAGTAAGACGGAGTGCCATAGATTATTATGCTGTTTTTTGGGTTAGCAGACGAACAGGCTACTAAAAAAGCAGCCCAAAAAGAAAAAAATAGGATTACTAACTTTTTATTGAAGATTTTCATATTAGATAAGGGAATTTTATTTTTTTGGGGCTTTTGTATGTTTAAGACTTTATCGAAGAAGTGATTATATCAAGAACTTTTCTTGTTCCGTCTAGATTAGGCATCTTTTGAAGATTGGTTATATATTTTTGTTTATTTTTTTCTAAATTCATAATGCTTTCATACAATCTTTCTGCGTCTAAATCTTCTTGGTAAAGAACTTCGGCAAGACCGTTTTCAAAAAAATATTGTGCATTTTGGATTTGATCGCCTCGTGATTCGGCTTTTGGCAGGGGAATCAGAAGCATAGGCTTTTTTAACGCAGCTAATTCACATATTGCGTTAGAGCCTGAGCGCGTAACCACAAGGTCACTTGCGGCATAGATATCAGGAATATCGGTTCGAAATTCAAACTGATGATAATCAGGGTAGTTGTATCTTGTGTCAATATTGCCTTTGCCTGTTATATGTATAATATCGTATTTTACAAGCAGCCGCCCAAGCGTTTCTCTCAAAACTTCGTTAATTCTTTTCGCCCCCAAAGAACCACCCATGACCAAAATAACTTTTCGGCGTCCGATTTTTAGTTCATCAAAAATCTTTTGCTTATTGCCGCGATATATAGAGCTTCTAAGCGGCGTGCCTGTATGCATTCCTTTTTTGAGTTTTTGAGCCAGAGTTGAAAAAGTACACAATATTTTATTGGCGCGGTTTTGACAGAGCTTATTGGCAAGTCCCATGCTCATATCTGATTCGTGAACAAACACTTTGCAGTCTTTGGGCGCTGCCCAAACCACTGGCACAGACACATAACCCCCTTTAGAAAAAATAACAGCAGGTTTAATGGTATTTAATAATTTTTTAGCTTGAATTACGCCCTGTGTAAGTTTAAATGGTATTGCAAGATTTTTGGGCGATAGAGAACGCCGAAATTTTACGCAAGTTATTTCATGATAAATAACATCAGGGATAACGGACATAATGCCTTTTTCCATTCCGCCTACAGAGCCTATATAATGAATTTCGTCAAAAACTTTTTTGAGCTCTTCTATAAGTGCCACATGGGGCATTATATGCCCGGCAGTTCCGCCTCCGCATAAAACTATTTTTAATTTTTGCATGGTATTATTTTATGCTGCGCAATTGTAATTTATTGGAAATTTTTATACAAAAGCATTTTAAACTGGTTTTGGTCTTGCCAAAAAAATTCGCGTATAGTACAATAATTTTAATTGGTGTTAAGCCGATTTATAAAAATGTATTTATTAATTTATTATGGAGATGGAGAATGATTGAAAAAGGTGTTATTTTGTGCGGAGGATTGGGAACAAGATTTTTGCCCATTACAAAATCAGTGGCAAAAGAAATGTTGCCCATTATTGACCGGCCTGTAGTTGATTACATAGTCGATGAAGCTGTTAATTCAGGTATAAAAGATATTTTAATTATCATAAGCCCTAACAAAGATTGCATAAAAGAATATTATAAAGAAAATAAAGAGCTTACCAAGAAGCTGCTTGATACTGGCAAAAGCGAATATGCCGAGATCGTACAAGCTATTTCCAAAAAAGCCAATATCAGCTTTGAAGTGCAATATGTTCCTAAGGGCAGCGGAGATGCGTTGCTGATCGCGGAAAAGTTTGTTGACAATAAACCGTTTGCATTAATGCTTGGCGATGATGTAATTTATAACGATGAAAATCCAGTAATAGGTCAGCTTGCAAAAGTTTTTGAAAAATATCAAAGGACTGTTTTGGGCGTTCAAAGACGTCAGCCTCCCGAAATTTTGAGATATGGAGTTATTGATGTTTTGTCCCAAAAGGAAGATACGGTATATGAAATGAAGGGCATATTAGAAAAGCCCGCTTTGAAAGACCTTACTAGCGACCTTGCAACATTGGGCAGATATATACTAACTCCTGAGATTTTTGATATTTTAAAAGAAACACCTTTGGGCATAAACAATGAACTTCAGCTTACAGACGGCATTAATTTGCTTGCTAAGCGTGATGGAGCATATGCTTATGTATTTGACGGCAGACGTTATGACATGGGCAATAAGCTGGGCAGTTTGGAAGCTATAACCGAATATGCCCTAAGAGATAAAGAACACGGCGAGGCATATAAACAATATCTTTTGGAACTGGTAAAAAGGATATAGCGAGTATGACAGAATCAAAACTTGAGATTGATTTTTTAAACACAGAAGACAATCTTAAGGTAGAAGAATTTTGGAATTTCTTTGACTGTTATATAGATGAGCTTGCAGATGTAAATAATCCTTTGGATTTAGATTATTTTCATTCTGACGAATATAAACAAACCATTATATCCTTAAGCAAAAGGCAAAAAAACCCTTTATATATAATGGAACTCATTTTTGACGGTAAGCTCTCAGGCTTTTGCTCTTATTGCATTTATCATGATGAAGACGGAAAAGCGTTTTTGCTTGAAATCGGCATAGACAAAGCTTTGAGAGGCAAAGGTCTTGGAAGATGGTTTTATAAACAAGTAGAAAATGATATCAGACAAAAAGGCGGCAAGTTTATTGAACTCACGCCTTATCCGCATGACAGAGAACTGTTTTGGCAAAAGTTCGGCTATTACAATACGCAAAAAAAAGACGAAGACAAAAAATATATTTTTAGATTAGATTTATAAATTTTAAAAAAAGCCCTATTTTAGGGCTTTTTTTTAATCAAATTTTAACAAAAAACCTATTGACAGCCATATATGCCGGTGCTATAATTCAATCAAAGGTCAAAGATAGTCAAACTTATTTGGAAATTTTTATTAAAATAAGTTAACACTAAAAGAAAAAACAGCAAGGAAAAAATGGCAAACATAAGTGATTTGATTGAAGAATTTATAAAGTCATTAATGGGTGAATGCGAATCCATTAATATTTCACGTAATGAGCTTGCCCAGTATTTTGATTGTGCTCCCAGTCAGATTAATTATGTGCTTGCTACTCGTTTTTCTTTTGACCGAGGATTTTTGATTGAAAGCAAGCGTGGTGGAGGCGGATTTATTACGCTTATCAGGGTTTCGCCGTCAGCTAAGGAACTTTTGAAAAGATTAGATGAATATACTTTATCAGAAGGTATAACGTATCAAAAGGCCGTTCAAATACTCAAAATGCTGATAGACGAAAATGTAATCACTAAAAAAGAAGCTGAAATAATCAAGTCAGCTATTACTGACAAAGCGTTAATAGTCCCTACCGACTGCAAAGAAATTTTGCGGTCTAATATTTTAAAATCAATTTTGGCTGGCATATTTAAGGAGGAAAGCTAAATGCTGTGTGAAAACTGCGGCAAAAGAGAAGGAATTCCTAATGTATATATACTTAATGGGATAACCAAAGTTAGATACTTGTGTCCTGAGTGTAATTCTCAGATAATCAAGCAAAAATTAGGAACAGGTTTTGGCACAGGCTTTTTGGATAATTTCGGCGATATATTCGGAGATTTTTCGGATATGTTTGACCAGATTTTTGGAACGGAAAAAACACCATCTTCGGTACCGATACTGAAATGCCCTAGTTGTGGAACAACTAGTGAAGAGTTTTTAAACACAGGCTTTGTTGGATGTTCTCAATGTTACAAAGTGTTTGAATCGTTCATGGGTAATGTCATCAAAAAATGCCAAAAAGACAATGTGCATACAGGCAAAGGGCCTAACGGAATTGCGAAAACTTATGTTACTTTACAACGACTTAATGCTGAATTAAAAAAAGCTGTCAGAGATGAAAGATATGAAGATGCTGCTGTGATCAAAAAAGAAATAGAGCAGTTAAAAGGAGCTCAAATTGATAAAAAGTGACATCAATAATTATGTTGTAAGTTCTAGAATAAGGCTTGCACGTAATCTTAATAAATATCCTTTTCCTAATAAATTAGGTTTTGAAGGCGGAAAGCATGTAATAAAAGAAGTAAGCGAGCCTTTGGTTAAGTATCTAAACGGCAATTTGTTTTTGCTTAAAAATATGAAGCCTCTGGAAATTGAGGCACTTAAGGAAAAACATCTCATATCCAAAGCCTTAGCTCAAAACATCAATACAGGTGCTGTTGTTTTAAACAAAGATTCAACGCTGTCTGTAATGATTAATGAAGAAGATCATGTAAGAATACAGGTTATAAAGAAGTCTTTGGATTTGGAATCAGCGTATGAATTCGCTGACAAGGTGGACGACCTTATAAGCGAAAATGCAGAAATCGCTTTTGATGTGCATTTGGGATACTTATCTAGCTGTCCGACCAATCTTGGTACGGCGATGCGTGCCTCAGTAATGATGTTTTTGCCCGCATTGGCTATAAACCGCACTATCAATAACGTGATCTTTTCTATTTCAAAAGATGCCATAGCACTTAGAGGAGTTTATGGAGAAGGATCGCAGGCTGAAGGATATATGTATCAGCTCAGTAATCAATTTTCTTTGGGCTTGAGCGAAAAAGAAATTATAAATACAGTTAAAAACCAGATTTATAAAATTGCTGAAGCGGAAGAAATCGCACGAGAAACCTTGATGACCAAAAACCGCATAGAATTGACTGATATGATAATGCGTGCTTGGGGAATCTTGACTAATGCGTATAAAATTGATTCGTCAGAGTTTATGCAAAATATATCTTTGGTCAAACTTGGTGCGGCTTTGAACATTTTGAATGTAAAAAATGCTGCAATAGACGAAGTAATAGTCGCATGTAGGCCAGCAAATCTTACATTGAGATGCGGAAAAGACCTAAATGCGGTTGAAAGAGATATTTACAGGGCAGAATTTTTGAGAGATGTCTTGCCTAAAATGACTGTAACCAAATAAAAAACTAATAAAAATAATATTAATTTATACAGATTTAAGAGGTGAAAAATGTTTGTAGGACAATTCAGTGCAACTCAAAGCGCAATGAATGCATTACAAGAAGCCGAAAATCTCGTAAGAGCTACGGGTGGTAATGAAGTCGGCACCGAACATATTTTGTACGGAATAGCCAAAGGTTCTTCATTGGCTGCAAAAGCATTAAATGAATGCGGAGTTACACCAGAAAAAATACTTCAATTTATAAGTACGGAAGATAATCAATTGAGCGCTATAGAGAGTATATTAGGCAGCGGTTTTATGACCCAGCTTCATTATTCCACACGTTCAAAAAATATACTCATGCTTTCTCAGCAAATAGCAAGACAATTTAAAATGCCTGCTGTTAGCAGCGAATTCTTGTTGGTTGCGCTTTTGCAAAGCACAGACAGTATAGCATACAGTATTTTGCAGGAGCTTAATGTAAAACCTCAGGATATTTTGGACAAGTTGGGCAATCTGGGAGTAGGTGGTACCGAAGGTTCTGATATAAGCAAAAATCAAAAAGCTCCTTCAAGCTTGCCTGCGTCATTAAAAGACATTGGTATTGATATGACGGAAAGGGCAAGAGAAAACAAACTCGACCCTGTAATAGGCAGAAAAGAAGAAATTGAAAGAATTATTCAGATTTTGTGCCGAAAAACCAAAAACAACCCTGTTTTGATAGGCGAGCCAGGTGTAGGAAAATCAGCGGTTGTCGAAGGTCTTGCTCAAGCAATAGTAAAGGGTAATGTTCCCGAATTATTAAAGGACAAAATTATCTTTGCTATGGATATAGGTAGCATGCTTGCAGGTACAAAATACCGAGGCGACATGGAAGAAAAGCTAAAAAAGGCGATAGAAACTATTATCAAAAATGGCAATATAATCGTCTTTATTGATGAGCTTCATACTCTTGCAACAGCGGGAGCAGAAAGAGGCGAAGTAAAACCTTCTGATATGCTTAAACCTTATCTTGCAAGAGGCGAATTGCAGACAATAGGTGCAACCACTACGGACGAATACCGCAAGTTTATAGAAAAAGACAAGGCTTTGGAACGCCGTTTCCAACCTGTAATGGTTAATCCGCCATCCGAAGAAGAAACTATTGAGATATTAAAAGGCTTAAGAGATAACTATGAAGCCTTTCACAAGGTTCGTATTACTGATGAGGCGATAACTGCTGCAGTAAAACTATCCGAAAGATATATTATGGACAGATATCTGCCCGATAAAGCAATAGACCTGATTGACGAAGCAGCTAGCCGTGTTAAAGTCAGCGGCAACACCTTGCCTCCTCAACTAAAAGACAAAGAAGAAGAATTAAAGAGATTGGAAGCTGAAAAGGCAGAAGTTTTGAGTAAAGATGAGTTTGAAAAAGCTTCTGTAATCAGAGATAAGATTTATGCGTTGAAAAAAGAAATTGATAATTTGAATTCTGTCTGGAAGAAAAAGAAGATAGAAGACAATGCTCAAATTGACGTAGAAGACATAGCTCAAATTGTTGCCAGCTGGACTAAGATTCCTGTTACCAAGATCAATGAGACCGAAAAAGAAAAGCTTTTGAAGTTGGAAGAAATCTTGCACAAACGTGTAGTTGGTCAAGATGAGGCAATTGAGAGCGTTTCTAAGGCTATCAGACGTGCTAGGGCAGGACTTAAGAATGTTAACAAGCCAATCGGTTCGTTCATATTCTTAGGACCTACAGGTGTAGGAAAGACCGAATTATCCAAGGCGTTGTGTGAAGCTATGTTTGATGATGAAAACTTAATGATCAGACTTGATATGTCAGAATATATGGAAAGCCATAGCGTAAGCAAACTCATTGGTTCGCCTCCTGGATATGTAGGCTATGATGATGGCGGTCAATTGACCGAACAAGTTCGCCGTAAGCCTTATTCTGTAATCTTGTTTGATGAAATAGAAAAGGCTCATCCAGATGTATATAATATGCTGTTGCAGATTTTGGATGACGGCAGACTTACAGATGCGCAAGGCAGAGTAGTCAGCTTCAAAAACACTATAATAATTATGACGTCTAACGTGGGCGTAAGCGCATTAAAAGAAACTCCCAAGGCATTGGGATTCTCTGAAGAATCAACTGTAAGAGATGAAGAAAAGACTAAAGAAATACTGCTGGATGCTTTAAAAAAGAGATTTAAGCCTGAATTTTTGAACAGAATTGATGTGATAACAGTATTTAAGCCTTTGTCTCAAGCGCAGATTAAGATGATCGCAAAGAATATGCTTAACGAAGTCAATAAAAAACTTGCAGAAAAAAATATTTCTGTAACGTTCTCCGAAGATGTCTTGGATATGGTAGCGTCCAAAGGATATGATCCCGAATATGGCGCCAGACCCTTAAGAAGAGTGATTGAGCAGGACATTGAAGATGCGCTTGCAGAAGAAATGTTGATGAATAAAATTCAGGAAAATTCAAAAGTTGTTTGCTCGTTAAAAGACGGAAAAGTTGTTTTTCAATACTAAATAAACAGATATTCAAAAGACGGCTTGTGTGAAATTTTCACAAGCCGTCTTTACAATGCATATTAAAGATGGTAATATAAAATTACAAACTAGTTTTATTAGGCTAGAACAAAGGATAAACAATATTTGCAGGAGGCTGTTTATGAAGTATGAAATTGTATGCAAAAACTACACCACAAGCAAGAAGCTCGAAGAGCTGATTCAAAAAAAGTTTGATAAATTATCAAAGTTTTTTGATTCTGAAACAGTCATTAGAATTAACTTAAAAAAAGAAAAAGACGATTTTGTTTTTGAAGCCACCATCTTTTCAGACCATACCTTTAGAGCTGAAGTAAAAAACAGTGAAGATATGTATTCTAATATAGAGACTGCGCTGGACAAAATTATTAGACAGATAGTTAAACATAAATCAAAATTTGATTCAAAAAGAATGAAAGAATTTACTAAGAGCTTAAATGGTTTAATGCCTGTAGAAGATGATGAGGAAAAACCTGCAAAAATAGTAAAGACCAAAACATATAACCTAAAGCCCATGTCAGTTGAAGAAGCTAAGTTTCAGATGGAATTGCTTGGACATAACTTCTTTGTATTCTTGAATTCAGATAACGATGTTGTAAATGTAATTTACAAACGTGAAGACGGAGATGTAGGCTTGATTGAAGCCGTTGTATAAAAACTTAAGAACATTAATAAAAATGCCGTTAAAGTTGTTTAACGGCATTTTTTAATTCCCAAGAAGATGACACAACCAATATTTTTTATTATAATCTAGATAAAGGATTTTTTCTGATAATGAGAACTGGAATTTCTACCGCATCGTTTTTTAATCTTATATATAATGAAAATGCTTTTGAAAAACTTAAACTATTAGGGTGCGACCTAACTGAAGTTTTTTTTACCACTTATTCCGAATATGAAGAAGATTTTGCCAAAAAAATGGCTGATAATCAAAACGGAATAACCGTTCATTCTGTCCATGCTTTGGGCACGCAATTTGAACCTGAATTATTTAATGTTTCATCTCGTGTAAGGGCGGATGCAGAAAAGATATTTAGAAAAGTTTGCAGGGCTGCGCAGATTTTAAATGCAAAATTTCTTACTTTTCACGGACCATATAGAATGAAGAAAAAGCCGTATAATATAGATTTCAAAAATTTTGGAGCAAGAACTAACGAAATAATTCAAATAGCGCAGGAATACGGACTAAACTTATCTTATGAAAACGTGCATTATGCGTTTTTTAATGAACCGTCTTTTTTTGTTAATCTAAAAGAATATTGTCCGATGCTTTATGGTACTCTGGATATCAAGCAATCTATTCAAGGCGGAATTGATCCCTATGATATTTTGCAAGCGATAGGGGACAGACTTTCAACAATTCATATATGCGATATTAAGAGCAATAACGAAACAGCTGCTATAGGAAAAGGAATTTTTGATTTTGAAAAGTTTATAAATACTCTTAAGTCCAAAAATATATCAGCGCCTGTAATTTTAGAATTGTATTCTAAAGATTATAAGACGCTTGATGAACTAAAAAATAACTTTGAATATATAAAAAGCCTTATAAACTGCGCTTAGTATTTTTTATATTTTTGAATTATATCTTTTGCCCATTGGTCGTCAGGTGATTCGATAATGATATATGGATAGCTTCCTTCTGTATATGGTGCAAGTGTTATTGTGATGTGGCGAGTTTTATCTTTTTGAACCATTATATAAAATACTAAATAATCTACATATCCTTGTTTATATACCAATACTGTTATATCACCCCAGTTCCTTTCATTAATATTGTCGTATTGACTGTTTTTTATATACGGAACACTAATAGTAGGGGTGCGTCCAAATTGATCGGTCAAATAATATTCATTTGTTTCAGGGATGCACACAGTCGCGTCTTTTATGGGTTGGCGAGTATTTATATCTAGGACTGTAACCTTTAGATATGCTTGTTCGGTAGTGATGGAAACAGTTTTGTCTTGATAATATGTTATCAGGATAATTACAGTAATAAGATTGGTTAAAGCACATGCTAGCAGCATTATCGCTATATGTAATCTAAATTTTTTCATAAAAAACGCCTTTTTATTGAAATGTAGACGCTAAATTATATGTAAAAATAAGATGAATAATGATTTGACTAATACTAGTTATAAATGTAAAATTAAAATAAACCAAATTTTTTAAGGAGAAAAAAATGCAACTTAAGTTTGACTTCAATAATATGATGAAGGAAACACTTGGAGAAAAGGAAGGCCTTGATTTCAAACTATTTGAAACACACAAAGATTTGCTTGATTTGGCTTATAGCAAAGTTATGGATAATCGTGGCAAAGGCTGGCAAGAATGGACCAATCTTCCTTTCAATCAGCAAGACGTTGTAAAGGACATTTTAGAAACCGCAAAAAAGTACAAGGATTATGACAATGTTGTTGTATTTGGTATAGGCGGTTCTGCTTTGGGTACTATCGCAGTAGCCAATGCTCTTTTGCATTTGAGACACAATGAACTTGATAAGAGCGTAAGAAAAGCTCCTCGTTTGTATGTAGAAGACAATGTTGATCCCGAAAGAATGCAGGCTTTGTTGGATGTTATTGATGTTGAAAAGACTGTATTCAATGTAATAACCAAGAGCGGTACTACAAGTGAAACCTTGTCTCAATACATGATTATTTATAATGTTTTGAAGGAAAAACTTGGAGACAAAGCAAAAGACAATATACTTATAACCACTACCATAGGCAAAGGCACACTTTATGATATCGCTATAAAAGAAGGATATAAGGTATTCGGCTTAGGACAAGGCGTTGGCGGCAGATTCAGCGTTCTTTCGCCTGTAGGACTTCTTCCTCTAGCATTGGTTGGCATTGACATCAATGCTTTGCTAGAAGGCGCAAGAGAAATGAGTGAAGCATGCTTCTCACCTGAAGTTTTGAAAAACCCTGCACTTTGCACAGCTTTTTTACAATATATGTCCATGAGAAATGGCAAAAATATCTCTGTAATGATGCCTTATGCTGACAGCCTAAAATATATGTCTGATTTTTATTGTCAGATTTGGGGTGAGTCGCTCGGCAAGGCTATTGATAATAATAATAATGTTGTTCATGTTGGACAAACTCCTGCAAAGGCTTTGGGTGTAACTGATCAACACAGCCAGATTCAGTTATATACTGAAGGACCTTTTGATAAGGTTGTTACATTCTTGGCGGTTGAAAAGTATAGAAATACTGTTACTATTAAGCCGGCAGGCGATTATAAAGAAATTGAATTTTTAGAAAACAAAACGCTCAATGAGCTTATTAATTGCGAAAGAAAAGCTACAGAATTTGCCTTGGCAAAATATAAGAGAGCTAACTTTACTATAACTTTACCTGAAGTTAACGCTCATACAGTAGGTGAGTTATTGCAATACTTTATGTACGAGACAGCTTATTGCGGCGCTATGCTTGATATTGATACATATAATCAACCTGGCGTTGAAGAAGGCAAACAGGCAACTTTTGCAATGATGGGCAGAAAGAACTATGAAACAAAACTTGCTGAAATCAATTCTTTAAAAAAGGATGCACGTTATATAATCTAACAGAAGATAAAGAATTTTTTATAAATTTATAAAATACATAGGCGGTTTGATTTTTTACTTGATATCAGATATAATATTTTTTATAAGGTAAATATGTATTTTATTGATTTATTTTTGATGTTTTTGATATTTTCTTTCCTTGGTTGGGCAATAGAAACAATCTATTGCTCATTCCTAGAAAAGAGATTTGTTCATAGAGGATTTCTAAACGGACCTATTTGTCCTATTTATGGATTAGGTGCGTTGTCGGTAGGAATTCCCCTTTCTTATATTAAGATTAATAATCTTGTTTTTAATATTATTTTGGTGTATGTATCAGGTGTTGTTATCTGTTCTATTATAGAATATTTTATTGGTTTCATCTTAGAAAAAGTTTTTAAGATGAAACTATGGGATTATTCCAATTATCCGCTTAATTTGCATGGCAGAATATGGCTGGGATATTCACTAGGTTGGGGTATAATGAGCCTTTTGCTGGTTTATGTGGTTAACCCGTTTACAAAAAGGATATTATCGTATTTACCTCAAAACATAAGAGCTATTGTGGCTATTATCCTCTTTGTTGTTTTTATTACGGATATTTTATTTACAATATTAAATATTCAGGCAATTTCAAAGAAATTGAACGAGCTAAAAGGCTTGTTCGTTAAGCTGCAGCAGAAATTTAGATTTGCAGGTGAACAAGGTTCAGACTTTGCAGAAATTATTGAAACCAAATCTGATGATGAAATAGAAAATTACAAAAAAATATCTCAAAAACTCAGCAAACGTAGAATTATTCGCACCTTTCCAAATTTTACGATCAAGAAGTTTTCAGAGCAATTAAAGCTTATTAAAAACAAAATTAAAATTGATAGAAAAAAGAAATAACAA
>DATCJR010000053.1 GCA_036562685.1 Clostridia bacterium
AACTCCGCGTGTATCAAAAGCCCATACATCATAACCTGCTGCAGGATGCGTAATGTTAACCACAATATTTTGCTTTGCTGTGATCTTTATTATTGCATCATAATCAATATGAGCACCCATTCTGAGACTGAAATCTCCTAATTCGGTTGTCAATGCCATAAATGCAAAGGCATGCTGACCAACTAACTTATTAAATTCCAAATCGCTGTCATGAGCTTTTGTAACTGTCGGGTCATTAACCTTACCGTTAAGAAGTTCAAATCTTACAAGCACTGTTTCGTTTCCGCTAGCTATAGGAGTGTAGATACGACTATACATTTCAGCAGCGTCAATTTTTTCGGTAGTTGCACTTTCACGTTTTGTAAAGTCGTATGCATCAGCATCAAATACAAATACCGGTGCATCTATTGTTTTGGCCTCGTTAGAATTAAAGCAGAAATCTACAACATCATCAGCTTTTGCATGAATAGCACCTAAGCTTTGTTCAACGCCGTTAAGGTAAACTTTGACATTTGCTTCAGTATCTTTAAGTAATATCATTGCATTTTTTAGCATTGTATATCTTACTACTGAACTTGAATTAGCTTTTAAGTTCAATCCGTTTTGAGTAAATGCGTCTTGGTTTTGATTGAGTGCAGAAGGATAAGTTCCTTGCAATAAAGCTACATCAGCAAAAGCATTAGTACTGTCAATTAAATAATCAGCTGAAGAAAATTCTGCACTGTCGGCATATTTTGTCAAATCCGCTCCAATTGCGATATTTAACGAGAAGTTTAGGGAAGCATAGTTGCCGATAGAAGTTACATAATATACAACATATAATTCATCATCAGTATTAAGCGTAATGTAATCATTAATATCAGCAAAATAATAATTCTTAGGTACAGAGCCAGTTATTGTGATCTTATCAGATAACTGTGTTGGTGCGCTTTCTCCGCTCTTTTTGATTGCGACTTTAATGTTGGAATAATCTGCGCCCCAATTCCATTTTTCTATAGCATCATGACCTAACTTAACTTTTATTCCGTCTTGTTTTGCTTTAAAGCTGTAGATTATGTCATATCCATAAGTTGCAAACAAATTAGCAGATGCAATCTTTGCCTTAAACCAACGATCGCCGTCATTAGTAGCATAAAATGCATTTACTTCAGTGGAATCTTGTTTATCCTCGGTTTTGTTAAATGCGTTAAATTCATTCTTTATACCTGAGCTAAATCTTCCACTATAAATTTGGAAATCTATTTGAGATGATGCTTGAGTAACAGTACTGCCTTCAGTTGCAACCAAGTATGAAATCAATTCGCTTTGTGTGTAATATTCTGCATTTCCATTTTTAGTAGCATAGAATTCAAATACAGGGTCAAATGCATCTATACGTGCAGGGTATTGATTGGGTGAATAATGTACAACATATACGACATCGCCAGGAACAACATTGCCTACTTCGCAAGTAAGGCTGTTTTTCTTTTGTAAAATAGCGGTCATATCATTTGGATTACCTTGAGTCAGATTGACATCCGACTTGTTGATAAACACTGTTTTACCATTTATTTCTTTTTGGAGAACAACTTTTACACGGTTATAGCTCCACCATGAACTTGCAGGAAAAGCTGGATGAGTAATATTGAGATAAGCAGCTTTTGTTATTTCTACTTTATATATAAATTGATAATCACCCGTATTAGAATAAAATTGCTGTCCAAAAACATACGGTCCTGCTTGTTCAACTGATTGACTATCTTTGAATTGGCTTAAGTACATGCTGTCATACATAGGATTCCAGCTCTCTTGCCAAGCAGTAGGCGTATCAAAAACATCAAATTCAATAGGATTGTTTAATGTTCCTGTTAAGAACTGATAGCTACCATAATCAAAACCAGTTTCTTTGCCCTCGTTTAGTTTCGTATCAAGAACAATAATATTACCATCAATAACACGAGCTGTATCAACTTCCATCTTAGGTCCAAATTCAAAAGTCGGTACAGGTATTGCTCCGTTAGTTGATTGCGCTGCCTTGAAAACAAAATACACCTCATCACCGCTATATACATTAAATTTACCAGGTACCATACTGTTTTCAGGCATGTCGTTTAGAATTGATAAATATTTTGAAGAATATGTAATGTACTTTCCATCACGTTTTACAACAACATCTATTCTTAAGTCTTTATAATCTTTGCTTTTCTTGGTTATTGCGCCCAAATTAATCTTCAATGAAGAATCATAATTAACATCAAATTTGATTATTACATCCTTTGATGATCCTTCTACTCTCTTTTCCCAAGGGTTAATATACCATTCTCCTGCCCAAGTAGATGTGTCTGAGCTTGAATTGCTAACTTTTTGTGAACCATATACAGGGAATGCTGTATTATTTTTGATCGTTCCATATTTGAACTGATAATCAGCATAATATGATATACCGCCGTTATTATTATTCATCTGGTTGCTAGAAAGCATGGTCTGTGCTGTCAATGTTTCGGTAAAGCTTTCTTCAGTGTTTTCAAAATTAAAGACAGGATTATATTTTGTATTGTTTTCCCAAGGATTAGTTATGTACAAAACATTAACTACATCGCCTCTATTGAGATTGCCCAAATCGATTGCTAGACTGTTTTCGGCAAAAGTATTTGAATCACCATTTTGTGCTTTGAGTTCATTGAATGATTTATCCAATTTAACACTGATTAAGTTGTTCTTTTCTACCCAAACCTTAATTTTGGCATCGCCGTGTCCGCCATGAGTAAATGCTCTATTTCCTATTGTTAAGGCCCCATCTTTATTCATGATTGCACGAATCAGCATGCCGCGGTTAGGACCTACATACATTTCACTACTACCAATATCATAGGAAACATAGTCGCCATAACCAGCTGACCATTCATCATCTCCAACCAATCCGCCGCCATCGACGTTGTCATGCTTAGTAAATGTATTATTAAAATGGTTAAGTAAATAACGTAAATTGCCATTGTTATAATCAGTCAAATCTAAAGTTGCATATGAAGTAGCAACAGAATAGCCTTTTCCTTGACTTACAATATCGTTAAGGCTCAAGCCGTTAACGTTGCGTTCTAGGTCTTTGCCAGCAACAGGATCGCTAAAATCAAACTTCAATTCAATATTATAAGCGCAGCTGTATTCATTTTTTGAAGTGAACGCTATATAAACCTTGTCCCCTTTCAATACATTAAACGAATGTGCAAAAGCATTTTCTTCAACAGTCATCTGGTTGGTTTCTTTTTGCGCAGCCAACATAATAACTCCGTTGCGCTCAACTAGGTAATATAAATAGCCGTGAAGATTGTAATCAGGATTAACAAATCCTCCATCATGGTGAATATTGATATTGCAGTCTTTTGAAATATCAAATCCTATAATTGCCATCTTATGGCTCTTAGCGAACATGGTCCATGCTTGTTCGCTCTTTTTATAGCCTTTTTCATGGACAAAGTTAACCTGAAAAGCATTTGTTTTTACATAAGCATTAGCATTATCGCCATTCCAGACAAATGAGCCGTTGCCTACTTCGTTATAAGGCATTTTTATCAGGTCGCCAGAACCAGGTACACCATAATATGTAGCATAAGTACCATAATCGAAAGTAACTGCATTTCCTGAATTTAATCTAATTCCGTCAACAATTTGTGATTGCGTTAACGTAACTGTATTATCTGCATGCGCAGAAAAAACAGTTCCAAAACATGTTACTGCAAGCAATGCTGTAACAAGACATAATAGAAGTCTCTTTTTAAACTTACGCATCAATTCCCTTCCTCCACCTTAAGAGTTTTTTTTAATTAACAATTGATAACATAACAATTAAATAATGGGAGTCAATAGCTATTTAAAACATCAGCCAAAAAGAAAACATTGTTTTTTCTCTTTAGCCAAATTTTTAATTTTTTTGCTCAATAAATTGACAAAAGAATTAGTGTTTTAGCTTGAAAAATTGAAAAAATAAAGCATTTTTTGCCTTTTTGGTCATCAAAAGTCTTAAAAAATGACAACTTAGACTGTAATTTACAATGTAACTTTTTAATAATTTTTAATCAAAATAATTGATAAATTAATCTTTATCCTATTTTATAAAATAAAAAAGTGCTGATTGATTCAGAATTTAGCCCAAAAATTTTATTCAAATTAGCTCTTAGTTATTTTTATAAATGATTCAAAAAAAATCTAATCGTATGTCCTTACCTATATAAACTGTTAACTGTGGCGTCCCATATACTCTAATAACACTACAAATAAATAAAGGGATAAGCTCAAATCTTATCCCTTATGGCGGAGAGTTAGGGATTCGAACCCCAGGTAGCTATTCACTACAACGGTTTTCAAGTTATTCTAGCATTTTATTTCTTAACAATTTTTAATGACTCTTAATATCACTTAAGACCACTTAATTCGCCTAAACTCCGTTGTTTTTAATGCTTTTTAAAACCACTTAAAACTTTTTAATACCTTTTAACATTTTTTAGCGTTCTTTAATTTTAAGACCAAAAAGTAGACATTTGGTAGACAAAGGTAATTAGATAATAAAAAAGACTAGCAACCTGCTAGCCTTATATACTAATTATTGTTTATAAAGTTATTTATAGTTCCTATGGGTATTGCAAAGCTTATGCCATATACAACATTGTTTTTAGAATCTTTAAGTCTAAAAGTTGTAATTCCAACTAATTGACCATTTTTATTTAAAAGTGCCCCTCCACTATTTCCTTCGGTTATATTAATGTCACATTGAATAGCAGTGACAGTTTTGCCATCTGCTTGAACTATGGCCTCATTTTTTGCAACAATACCTTCCATTATAGAAATTCCATAATTTTGAGCATTTCCCATAGCATATATTTTTTCGCCCGTAACAATTTTTTTATTGTAAGTTTTTATAGGGTTTAAATTATTACTATCAATTTTTAAAATTGCTAAATCTAACTCATAATCAATTTTTTTTATTGTTGCACTTATATATTCTATTTCTGTTGCCAATCTAATTTGAACATTATCAAAATTTTTTAATACCAAATTTTTCTTGTAAGATAAAACATGTGCGTTAGTTATAAGTAAATTATCTTCAATTGCAACAGCAGAACCGTAAGAAACGGTTTCTTCATCGTCGAATGCTTTTAATTCTACTACAGATGCAATGTTTTTATTAAAAATATCGTTTGCACTAAAATTATTTTTATTATTAAATATAATTAAAAATATTAAACTTATCAGCAAAATTAAAATCAAAACTGATTGAAAAATTATTAATTTTACACTTATTTTCTTTAAAGCTTCTTTTTCTTTTTCCATAAATTTGTATTGCCTTTAAAAATTAAATCTCTAAATAATTTATATTTGCATGCTATTACTACTTTATTTATTCATGTTGCTTAACAACTTATTTGCAACATTTAAACATTCATCAATGCTGGATTTAAATATATTTTCTCCAAAAGACTCTATAAAAACATCATGGATTATATTTGCTAATTTAAGCGAAGTGATAATTTTATTATTTGTAATGAAACTTGATATTTTGTTGATTTCTCCGTCATATTCATCTTTTGGTGCTGCAGGAAATAAATCTATTGGATCCCACTCATTAATTATTCTACTAATTACACTTAACTCCATTTATATATCACCTCTCTTTTAGAGTACGCCAATTAATTTCAATAACTCAATTAAATCATCACTAAATTCTGCAGCTGTATATGCTGTAACTATTTCCCCAGCTTTTGTTAATACCACTGCGCCAGATTTTGTCAAGTATAAAAATTTTTCGCCTCCATTTTGCATGAAAACTTTACCAGTAGTTATAATACTCTCTGCTAATGATTTAGATACACCACGCTCTGCCATTCTTTGTGCACCATGTGCGGTTGTTTTTGCCCAATTTATTTTTATCCCCGGATTATTAACATATGTACCATACTTTCCAAAAGTGTCACCAATTTTTGGTAATACTTGTTTTGTTGCTTCAGCTGCAGTTGTAGATCCAGCTCCTGCAATTGAACCTACGGCCCAACCAGTTAATGCTCCAATAGCACCACCAATTGCAACTCCGCCAGCAACCCATTCCCATTTAACCTCACCGTACTCTGAGTATGAAATTAATGCTCCCGCAACACCACCAGTAACTGCACCTGCAATTGCGCCTGCTGCAACAACTGCTGCCATACCTGCACCTGCAGTTGCAACAACAACTGCGGCAACAGTAGATACCACAACAACTGATACCACAGCAACTGCTACTTTTTTAATAATGTTTTTAAACCAGCCAAGGTTTTGAATAGACGATAATTCAGCCATTTCGCTCATTAAGAATAGCTCGCCATCAACATCAAAATATGCGTCCAAATTTCCATTTTCATCAAAGAAGGCTTTTCCAATTAATGTGTCACTAGATACTATTTCTTCAAGTTCTGTAAATGTGACGGTTAAGTATATTAAATTTCTAACGATATCATATTCATAAGAATAATGAACATTGGTTGTTTCGTCAGAAGTTGCTGTGCTTAAGTTGTCAAACTCTGAAAAATCTATAGCAATTCTTTTTTCAGCTTCAAGTGTTATCTTTTCTTCAGTTTGTGTATATTCATAAGTATCAAAAGTTTCTATCAATGCATCGTAATTTATTGTTGTAACAATGGTTCTTGTTTCAATATTAATCTGCTGCTTTGATTTTATAAATTCTGTGCCCATAAAATATCCAGTTGTGACGACAAGAAGTAAACAGGCAACTATTGAAGTAATTAAATTTTTATTTTTTAATAATTTCATTAAAATATCCCCTCCTTTGGAATTAATATTATTTAACTATAAATACGTTCAAAAGTCAATATCAAAAAATGTCAAAAAAAGAGCAAATATAGTGCGAATAACTCCAAAAAAAACACAAAAATAAAATTACAGTTTTTTAAAAACATAACCATACCAGATGTTTTGCTGGCTATGATAAGTCTTGCGTTTATCTCACTTGAAGTAACCAGCAACTTGCCTTACAAGCTTACAATTGCCGCTATAAAATTAAATAAAAACACATAATAAATCGTTTACTTTTTTGTTTTATTATGAAAAAATTAGTAAAAGACTTAAAGGACTAGATATGGAAAATGAAATGTTAAAACAATACTGGCAATTTGCCTGTGAGAGACAAAACATATTTTACAAAAAAATTACTAGTTTAACTTAAATAAAAAAACACCTATTAAATAGGTGTTTTTTATTTGAAAACATACTATATCATAAATGAAGACCTGATTCCTTCAGCATTTTTTCGCTATTTTTGTTTTCCATTTCTAATTTTTTCAACAATACTTCCCATTTTTCTAAAACTTCTTTTGAAAGTTCTTTACTGTTAGCCCTAAAGAAAGCAGGACCACGTTTTGAAAACTTTGTTACAGTTTCCATAACACCTTCAACGGAACCATGGTTTACGGCAATTTTAGTAGCTTCTTCAATTGATTTGCCTTGTTCCAAAGCCTCCATAACCTCTAAGGATTCTTCTAGCCCCGCACCTATAGATATAGAATGCACATTATCTTCAACCCACTTGTGCCAACTTTTAATTTTGTTTGGATAAACTAAAGACTCTCCTCTCTTTTGCCATTCTGAGATTCTTGAAACTGATTCTGCTCTCAATTTTTTAGTTCTTTCAATTCCCTCTTCTCTCCAAATTGGGCGCATCTTTTCCCAAAGTTTCTCACCTTCAAATGCTCTTGTATGAACTTTATAAAAGCAGGTTTTTGCAGTGTCAAACTCGGAGAATAGAATACTGAAGTTATGTTTGTAAACATTATTTTCCCCTCTATTTTTCGCTTCAACTACAACTTGTGCAACATGTTGTGGTAAATAATTAGAGATGTCATAAAATTTTGCCTCACTCATTGTTAAAGCAACATCATATTGAACCATGTCCTTATCTTGCTCTTCTTTAGGCAACTGTGCAAAAGGAACATCCAATGCTCCATCTTTTGCCCAAGGATTTCTTTCCAACCACGCACTGTGAATAATTTCTCAAATTTCATCTCGTGTCAATTGCTCTTTTGACGCTATAATTTTTGCAACAACTTCAGCAGCTGCTTTATTTTCATTTTGCCAATCAGCACTAAGACGTGTGTAATAAGCGTTTACTATGTCTATTTCAAAACCATTTTCAGATTTTCTAACATATGTAGGCAACTCTTTATTTTCAAATTTTGCAATAAAGTTTGCATCACTTATAGGTTTCCAGCGTGGCTCATAAGGTTTCTCTCCATTTTTCGTGTAACACGAAAGCAATATTTTCAGCAAAGTTCATAATATTCCTCCTAAAATTATCACACAATGTTGATATTTACTATATCATAAATAATTTATAATATCAACAGTGAGTATTGGATTTTTTTGTAAATAATTCAAGCTATAAATTAAATATTAAGCTTATTATTTCGAACTTAATATCATAAATAAACACTTTATTAACTCTTAGTGAAAAACAATTTTCTAAAAATATGTAGGTTATTTGGGAGTTTATAATAAATATCAGGGGTGCGTTTTCTTGTTTTTGACTTCCCTGGAACCTTACCTATGTGTAAAAAATTTACACTAATATCATTCTCTATAAATATAATTTTAGAAATTACACCTTCAATAGTGGCCTGGTCCGCTTCTTTTAATTCATTTTCAATTTTACTATACATTTGTAGTATTTTTACAGAAATTATTTCAACGGTTTTTGACACTAAATCATCTATTTAAAACATAAAAAAACCCTGAAATTTTCAGGGTTTTTTACTCTGGCGGAGAGTTAGGGATTCGAACCCCAGGATGCTTTCACATCAACGGTTTTCAAGACCGCCGCTATCGACCGCTCAGCCAACTCTCCAAATATTATCTAATAAAATGCTTATTTATTATAACAGCACTACATTTTGTTGTCAATTATGTATATCAAAAAATCAAAATCTAGGAATAATTTGGCTGTAAAAATATATTTTCAAGCTAGCAAATGACCTTCTAAAGTTTAAAACTAAAAAAACGCCCTGCATTTTTTTGCAAGGCGTTTTCTTTTTTATGTTTAAAATTTATGAACCGCTAGACTCATTTTTAGCAGGTGCAAATATGCTTGAAAGCGAATCAGATGAAAGCCAAGTTTCGGGCAATACTCCGTTCCATGCTTCAATAAACATCTGCTGCAATACTTCTTGAGAAACATCGCCGGTTGATGTGCCTTTTATCTCAAGCCAAGTAGCTTTCATAATACGCAATACTTCGGCTTCGGCTTGAGCCGCAATTTCTTTAGCCTGTGCTTCGCCCTGTGTGCTTTCTATCAAAGCTTTTGCTTCACCCTTAGCTTTTTCTACTAAAGCCAACGCTCTGTTCTTTTCTGCCAAATAATTTTGATATGCAACCTGCTTATCTTCTACCGCTTTTTCATATTCAGAACTAAAACTTATATCCTTTAGCGTTACATTGACGATATCCACAAAAAATAGCGGGCTTTTTTGGATAAGCTGTTCTCTGATTTTGTTTTCTATTTCATCACGCTTTTGGATTACCTCGTTGACATCCTTTTCGATTTCATTGCCGCTAGAATCTTGTGTAATTTCAGTCTTGCTTGCAGAATATTCTTTAAATATATTCTTGGACTCTGAATAGAACATAGGGGTAAGCTTTTGCTCAAGCTGATTCATTGTTCCAAAATTAATAAACACCTGATAAACATTGTCTTTATCAAGCTGATATTGCACAGTGAGTTCAAAGCTTACAAGCTGGGTATCCCATGTATATGCTTCGTATGTATTTTCGTACTGTTGTACTCTGGTGTTGTATCTGTAAACCTTGGATGTAAAAGGTGCTTTAAAATTAATACCTGCGGAAAACTGTGATTTATATTTTCCCAAATTGGTATAAACACCAATTTCGCTTTGGTCAATAACGGTGATAGATGAAAATAATAAAATCAAAACTACCAAAAATCCTGCGCATGCGCCTATAATGATCTTTGCTGTTTTGCTCAACGGTTTTGCATTAAATTGCTGTTTCATTGCTCCCTCCAAAAATGATTTCAAAATGATTATAACAATATTTATAAAAAAAGCCTTTAAAAATACTATTAAAAAACGATTAAAAAATTCTAATTAAAAAATTCTAATTAAAAAATTCTAATTAAAAAATTCTAATATAAATTAATATCGTGTTTATG
>DATCJR010000054.1 GCA_036562685.1 Clostridia bacterium
AATCCAAAATCAATAATATTTTAATTTGGTAATTTATTAATAACTATATTTGTATATAAATTACAATTATAATAACAAAGATAAGAAAAAAATCAAAGCATTTGCGGTTTGTTATCTTAAGCGTTTTAAATTTTAAAAAGATGTCCTCAAATAAATAATTAAAATTCTTTGAGGACATCTTATACACTATTATTTAAAATTATTTTATGCAATAATCCTTTCTAGTCCATTACTCGTTTGAGAAAAATATACAACTGCGATCAGCCTTTACGGTAATTATTTATATTCGCTTGGAATTGGAATATTAAATCTCTCGCACAAGAGTTTTACATCATGCGCGTCGTTTTCATCGTGTTCGTAGCCAAGATGAAAAAACACTTGATTTTGGGCGTCAATACATCTGACTGTTTTATCTCCTATTATGCCAATACCGCTAAATATTTTAGAAGGATATGTTGCCCCTTCAAAAACAAGATCGCCTTGTTCGTCATAGCTAAATATATGAAGGTCTATAAGCCTATCTTTATTATCTTTCCAAAACGTATGACTAGCGGTAGTATATTCTTCAATGATTTCGGCAAAACCTTTTTCTTTGATTATCTCAATAAACTTCTTACTGTTCTTTTCTTCGACAAATATGTCAATATCGTTGTGCTCTCTTGTTTGTTCTTCTAATAGAGCGTCCACTCCCCAACCGCCATCGAGCCATATATCAATACCGTTTGCTTCGGCGTATGTAATTATTTCAATAGCGTCAGTTTTACTTACCATGGGACTCTCCTTTAGAATAAACACCTAGTAAAAATAATTGATATATTATCCATATCGTTCAATATTAACGCCCCTATTTTATGTTTTTATTTTGCGCTTAATATCATTTCTGACTAACCAAGTCTTTTAATGTTCCTGTTTTGCCTAAAGTAGTGTAATTTAGTTTATAATAATAGTTTTCTCCAATCCATATTGCAGGAGCCGCCAAGCGTAAACGCTCATCTACGCTTATGGAATCATCTTTGAGTTCTTTTGCGACCAATGTGTTTCGTATTTTACACAGTAAAATCTCGCCGCCGTCTAGCGGTATGAATTGCTTAACTTCAAGCTCAAATACCCAAGGACTGTCCTTTAATACAGGAACATTCAATACCGCGCCGCGCTCGACTTCAATTGGAATGTTCATTTTACCGCTATTATAACCTTCCGTGTTGCCCAAATAATCAGCAAGAGGAAGCATAGATTCGGTGACAAGGTTAGCGGAAAACACTTTGTTTGCATGGATAAGATCTTTAGTCAATTTATCGCCGCCGATGCAGGCCATAACGCCAAGTTCGCTGTCTCTACAATAACTAAACCAACAGAACAATCCGAAATTAGGCGTTCCGTCTTCTTTGTAAGTGCCATACAAAAACAATGTTTGCGGGCAGAAATTATTATGCGGCCATGTAGAAATTTTTTCCATAATTATACTCCTTCCTTTTCAAGATTTTTGATGATTTGTCTAAGTTGGTTCTCAAAACCAATAATTTCGTCATCGGTAAAGCCTGCATAAAATATCTCGTTCATTTTTTCCGATACCAAGTCATATTTTTCACGATATTCTTTTACTTTTTCCGTCACCGATACTAATACTTGCCTGCGGTTTCTTTTGTCGGGAATTCTTTCGATTAGGCCGCTTGCTTCCATACGGTCAAGCATAGCGGTGAGCGTCGTTTTTGCCAATGAAGTCAACCGGCCAATTTCAGTAATTGTTATCTGTCCGTGTTCCCACAGCACATAAAGTATGCGGCCCTGCGCGCCATTAAATATTTCTACGCCGCTTTCTTTTAGCAACTTTTCAAACACTCTTCTGCTAAGATGCTGAATTTGAGACATTAGAAAACCGCCGTATGTCTTCACAATTACCTCCTTTAAATATATTTTATAGCCAATATTGCATCTAGCTAATTAACGCCGGACGCAATTTTGTTCTCCATATCCCATTT
>DATCJR010000055.1 GCA_036562685.1 Clostridia bacterium
TTTTTATAGCGAATGGAGATAAGTGGTCAAAATTTTTAATAGAAGATGAAATTTTGAAGTAAAATGGTTGTTTTTTAAAAAAATAAGGTAAAAAGTCCTAAAAAAAATATAAAAAGGGTTGCAAGTGGTCAAAATGTATGATAATATATAGGTAAATTACAAGGATAATTACACCCTAAAAAGAGAAAAAGATGTTCAAAGGTATTTATTATCACCAAATAGATGAAAAGGGCAGAATGAGAATTCCTGCCAAACTCAAAGCGCAATTGGGAGAAAAGTATTTTATAACAAGAGGCGGTTTGGGCAGTTTGGTTATTGCATCTGAAGAATACTTCGAACAGAACATCTTTTCTAAGATACAAGACATTGAATATACAGATGTCGATGCGATGAAATCAATAAGAGCGATTACTTCTTTTATGTTTGATATAGAAGAAGATAATCAAGGCAGATTTGTAATTCCTCCTGTACTTCGAGATTATGCTGGGATAGATAAGAATATTGTGACAATAGGCGCAGGAAATGTAATCGAAGTTTGGGATGAAGAAAGATTTAATAAAAACCTTAACGGTAATACAGATTATATCAACGAACTTCCTGAAGGAAGCCGAGACTTTAATGAAGTGCTGAAAGAATTTAACAAGCTGTTGAAAAGAAATTCTGGCACAAATGGACAGTAACAATGGAATATCATATACCCATTATGCTAAAGCAGACAATGGATGTTTTGTCGCCAAAAAGTGGCGGTGTGTATTTAGACGCGACACTAGGAGGCGGGGGACATTCATTAGAAATACTGAAGAGATCCTCACCTGATGGTAAGTTGATTGGGCTTGATTTGGATTATGACGCATTAAAAGCCGCTGGTGAGAGGTTAAGTCATTTTGGCAATAGGGTAGTGACTGTGCACAGTAACTATAAAGATGCGTGCAAGGTATTGGATTCGCTTGGTATACAATATCTCGACGGTGCCATTATGGATTTTGGCATATCGTCGCATCAGATTGATGAGGCTGAAAGGGGTTTTAGTTATACAAAAGATGCCAAACTTGACATGAGAATGGATCAATCCCAAAGCCTGACTGCTTATGAAGTAGTCAATAAATATCCACCAAAGAAGTTGATTGAGATACTGTATAATTACGGTGAAGAAAATTTTGCAAAACGAATAGTTGCTAATATTGAGAAAGCAAGAGCAGTTTCCCCTATCACCACTACTCTTGAACTAGCTGATATTGTAATGCAAAGTGTACCAAAATCTCAGCTTAAGCATGGTCACCCTGCCAAAAAGACGTTTCAGGCAATAAGAATTGAAGTAAATCAAGAACTTGAAGGACTTGGACAAGCTGTTCAAAGTATCATAGGAAGGCTAAAAAAAGGCGGCAGAATTGCTATAATAACCTTCCATTCACTGGAAGACAGAATAGTAAAACAGCTTTTCAAAACTGAATCGACTGATTGTATATGTGATAAAAGCTTGCCGGTATGTTCTTGCGGACATAAAGCAAGTATAAAATTAATTAACACCAAACCTATAGTACCTGATGAAGAAGAAATAAAAAACAACTCAAGGGCTGCATCTGCAAAACTAAGAACAGCAGAAAAACTTTAACTAGGTTTTTAATTAAAACCTTAGGAGTACATTATGAGAAGTATGGAATTGAAAGAAAATTATTTTGAACCTGTTACAAAATTCAGGCGGAATTTCAATACCCAAAGAGATGAGGATGATGTTTTTGTTCCAGATATGAACAAAAGTTATAGCTATGTTAATGCCCGTAAATATGACGGAGAAGATTATATGGAAAGAGATTACACCTATAAAAACGAAGGTGTTGCAAGAACACGTCCTTTGATTTCTGGCGATGATACAGATTCAGAACGTGAAAAAAGAATGGCAGCTCATACCAGGTTGTATCAAGAAAAATACAATGAGGCACGTCGTGCTCAAGAAGCGTTAAAATTTGAGCCTGAACGCAGAAGATTATCTTTGAGAGATCTTGATGACCGACCTGTAAAAAAGTCTGATGATTTTGATCAAGGCTTTGATAGTTTTGTTGCTAAAGAGCCTGTTGTTAATCCTGAGAGAACTGTGGTAAGGGAAAGAGAATTTACCAGACCTCAACAATATGATATTAGCAATGAACAATATGATATTAATAGAGAATATGACAGCAGTCCTTATACATATAATAGAAATAGGATAGATAACGAAGCTTATCAACGCACATATTACACCAATGCGCCCACTTTTAGACCTACTTCTAATGTATATGGTCATGCTACGACAATAGCAGACCGCTATAAAAAGCTGTTTGCAGAAAAAGAAAGCGAGCTTAAGCCTAGCGAAAAAACTATGCAATATGCGGAAAAAAAGACAGCAGAAAAAGCTAAAGATTTTAAGCTATCTAAAAATGAAGCTGTAAAAACCGCATCTAATGCAAAAAAAGGATTAATCACTCTTTATGTTACCATTGTCGTAGTCATTGCTGTTTTGATTGCAACAACAGGTATGATGATTGCAACATTGTCTCAAGACATAAGCGCTATGGAAGAAGAACTAAACTATAAGCAAAATTACATAGCAACCCAAAGTGCTGAATTATCAAAATACGATGATGACAATTACATTTATTCAAAAGCAAAAGATCAGGGGATGAAAGAGAACGATCAAGTTAATACTATCGAATTAATACCTGTTAAGCAACAATCCGAACCTCTTGGTGGCGATAATTGGTTTGATAATTTGTGCGATTTTCTAAGCGGAGTGTTTGGGAGTTAATATTTGAAAACAAAATATTATTCAGGTGTTTCAATGCAAAAGAGGTTATTGGCAGCGGTTTTGTCAATAACCTTTATTTTTATTGTTTTGGCGGCAAGGCTAACATATATTCAAGTGTTTTGGGGCAAAGAGCTTCAAAGCAAGGCTATTGATCAATGGACCAGAGATTTGCCTTTGCAAGCAGAACGCGGCAAAATTTTGGATGCTAATGGCGAAATATTAGCAACCAATTACACAACTTATTCTATTTATGTCAGACCTAATGCTGTGGAAGATAAAACGGCTGTTTCAGAGTTTTTGGCAAAAGTTTTAGAAAAAGATCAGCAAACTTTATATGATTTATTGCAAAAAAACGTTTCCGAAGTGACGATCGCACGCAAAATCGAAAAAGAAAAGACAGATGTGATAAGAGCCAAAGGCTATAAAGGAATATATATTTCAGAGGACAATTCCAGATTTTATCCTTATGGAGATTTTTTGACTCAAGTAATCGGATTTACCAATATAGACGGAGTTGGTCAAAGCGGAATAGAAAATTATTATGAAAGATATTTAAAGGGCGTAAATGGTATTTCGCTTACTCAAACAGATATTCACGGAATAGAGCTCAAGTCTAACACAGATAAATACATTCCTGCCATACCAGGTTGCGACATTGTTTTGACTATTGATGCCGAAATTCAAAAATTAGCAGAAAAAGTCGCAGCTGATGCATATAAGACATATAACAGTAATTCGGCAAGTGTTCTGGTTATGGATGTTAATACAGGTGATGTAGTAGCGATTGCAACTTCGCCTTCTTATGATCTTAATAATCCGCCTAGAGACGATATACCTTTGCTTAATTCTTTGACTAAAAACAAACTCATTACAGATGTATTTGAGCCAGGTTCAACATTCAAGATTTTTACGCTTTCAGCCGCACTTGATCAAAACAAAACAAGCATACATGATCATTTTTATGACCCCGGATATAGAATTGTTGATGGTCAGCGAATAAAATGTTGGAAAAGTGGGGGACACGGCTCACAATCCCTTCAAGAGGCTGTAAACAATTCCTGCAACTCATGTTTTGTTGATTTGGCGTTAAAATTAGGTAAAGACAATTTTTATGATTATATTAATCTTTTTGGTTTTGGAAAAATTACAGGCATAGATTTTCCTGCTGAAAGCAAGGGCATAGTTATGAATAAAAACAGCGTAAAAAATGTTGACCTTGCAAGAATGGGTTTTGGTCAGGCGGTTGCAGTAACCCCGCTTCAATTAATAACATCTGCATCTGCAGTGGTCAATGGCGGCAAACTTATGAAACCGCGTTTTGTAAAAGAAATACGTTCTTATGACGGAAAAACAATATACATTAATAATCCTGTCAAAAGCGCACAGACAATAAGCGAATCAACAAGCAAGATAATGAGAGATATCTTGGAAGAAGCTGTTAACAGTGGAAGCGGAAAACATGCAGGAGTAGAAGGATATAGAATTGGCGGCAAAACAGGTACAGCACAAAAGTATGAAAACGGCGTAATAGCAAGAGGAAAATATGTGTCTAGTTTTATTGGATTTGCGCCTATGGAAAATCCTCAATATGCGGTGCTGATAATTGTTGATGAACCTGCTGGATATGCTTATTACGGAAGTATGGTTGCAGCACCTTATGCATCATTTATGTTTAAAGGAATTTTTGCATATAAAGGAATTGCGCCTTCTAAAAATAATGATGAAGATTTCAAAAAAGTTATAGAAATGCCTGCCCTTATAGGTTTGACATATTCTCAAGCCGCGGCCAAATTATCTAGTCTAGGACTTCAGTTTGAAGTTGCTGGAACAAGCGGAAAGGTAATTGACCAAGTTCCTGCTGTTGGAGTTATGTTAGAGAAAAAGGCGGTAACTCTTATTCGTCTTGAAAATGAAGATTAATAAAAAAACAGTCCATATCTTAATATGGACTGTTTTTTTAGATGTTTGGCGATTTATTTTATAACACGATGTCTTATCACTCCGTCAATTTTATCGAGCTTAGATAGAACTTCAACATTAACATTATCATCAAGCTCTAAAATTGTATAGGCATATTCGCCCTGACTCTGGCTGACCATAGTAGCAATATTAATTTTGGCAGTGCTTATAGATTCAGTAATCTGCGATAACAAGCTTTTTACGTTTTTGTGCATAACAGTGAGACGAACTTTTGCCGTGCGTTTTAATGCAGTATCAGGGAAATTTACTGAATTGGTTATATTGCCGTTTTGTAGATATTCAGCTAGTTGTTTTGCAGCCATAACAGCGCAGTTGTCTTCTGCTTCTGGTGTTGAAGCACCAAGATGGGGGATTGTAACAATGTTATCAATGCCCAATAGATCTTCGCAAGGGAAATCGGTAACATATCTTGATACAATGCCTTGATTTATGGCTTCTATAAGGTCTGCATTATTGACCAATTCTCCTCTAGAGCAATTTATAATTGCTACAGACTTTTTCATTTTTGAAAAAGCTTCAGTATCAAGCATATATTTTGTGCTTGAATTTAGAGGAACATGCAAGGTTATATAATCAGCATTTGCATATAAATTATTAAGATCAGTTTCTCTTATTACGTGTGTAGATAAG
>DATCJR010000056.1 GCA_036562685.1 Clostridia bacterium
CGCTAGAATTAAGTCTGTCAAAATCTTTTTGAGCGCGTTCTAAAAACTTATTGATTTCATCAAAATCAGCACCGTACTTTCTCTTTAGATTTTTTATCAATTCAAGACGCGCTTCAATTTTATCTGCAATCTTTTCGTCAAAATCTAGGTCGCTAGCTTTTTCTTTTAATGTCAAAATAATATCGTCCATCTCATATTTTACAGATTCTAGCCGATTAAACACCAATTCATATTCGGAATCAAATTTTGTAATAGTACTTAACGCATTAAGAGATTGTGATATTGAAGAATCAGCACCACTTGATCCATCCAAAAATTCAAATGCCTGGCTTAAAGCACGGGTGATTTTTTCAAAGTTTACAATCTTGGCACGTTCTGCCAATAACTCTTCTTCTTCATCCTTCTTTAATCCCGCATCTTTAATTTCTTTTATTTGATAGCTGAGAAGGTCAAGCATGCGTTCGCGTTCAGCCTGAGTCATTCCAAAAGAACTCAAGTCTGATAAGCATTTTTTGTATTGATGATAAATATCTGCAACTTCTGCTTTTAGAGGCTCTATATCTTTGGTATAAGCATCAAGTAATTTTATATGAGATGAAGACTTTAATAATGATTGATGTTCATGCTGACCATGAATATCAACCATAGAATCAGTTATAATTCTCAGCATGGAAAGTGTAATTAATCTTCCATTAACTCTGCATTCTGTCTTGCCTTCTGCATTAAGTGTTCTGCTTAACAAAAGAGTATCGTCATCAGCTTCAAGTCCTAAAGATTTTAACTGCTCTTTTGTGACATCATTTATGTAAAAAACACCTTCAACACAGGCTTCTTTTTCACCGCTTTTTAACAGAGTTTTATCTGTCTTAGCACCTAACAGAAAATTGAGCGAGTCCACAATGATAGATTTACCCGCTCCTGTTTCACCGCTCAAAACAGTCAATCCGTTTTCTAACGATATTTCAAGTTCTTTTATGATTGCTATGTTCTTAATGACCAGAGTTTTTAACATACAGATAAATTATAGCATATTATCTTATAATATCATTCAATTTTTGCATTATTTTGTCAACGACAGAATCATCCTTGCAAACTATCAAAAAAGTATCATCCCCTGCTATACAGCCCAAAACCCCATCAAAGCCTGATTTGTCAATAAGCATGGCGGCTGCATTTGCACTTCCACTCAAAGTTTTGACAACAATTAAATTATTGGCGTTTTCAATTGATATAACGCTCTCTCTAAACATATTAGTTAATTTAACGCTGACATTGGAATTGCCTGTTTTTTCTAAAGCGTATTTATACTTCCGCGAATCGCTTAAAACTTTTATAAGCCCAAGTTCTTTTATGTCCCTTGATATTGTTGCTTGGGTCACATCAAAATTGGCTTTTTTTAACTCGGCGACAAGCTCTTCTTGAGTTTCGATTTCTTTTTTTGATATAATTTCAAGAATTTTGGTTTGTCTTGTAGTTCTTCCCATGTTTACTCCTTATTGGTACTCCAATTATTAAGTTTTGTAAGCAGCTTCTTATAAAAATCTGAAGGTTTTACTTTTATAAATCCTGCCATGATTTTGTGTTTGGAAATAATAATTTTCTTTAAGTCAAAATTTGATACAGGTATTCCGTCTGCAATAATAACCGCTTTGGGTGAAAGCGTATTAACTTTTATTTCAATTACTTCGTCTTCGCCTATCACTATTGAACGGTTTCTCAAAGAATGAGAACATACTGGGGTTAAAACCAGCCCTTTTATTGCAGGGCTCAAAATTGGACCTCCTGCACTTAACGAATAGGCAGTAGATCCTGTAGGAGTGCTTACGATAAAGCCATCAGCATTATATTTGTCAACAAGACTGCCGTTAGAATAAACATCAAAATTAATTATTCGTGCTGTAGCTTCTTTAAGTAAAACTATCTCGTTAAGAGCTATTGATTCAGCTTGTCCGCTAACGACATTTAACATCGAACGGTTTTCTATCGTAAACTCATTGTTTTTCAAAGCCTTGGCAGTATAGTCCAACTCATTAATTTCTGTTTCAGTCAAAAAACCGATTTTTCCAATATTAATTCCTAAAACCGGCTTGTTTTTAATAGCACATGACTTTACAGCACGCAAAATAGTACCGTCTCCGCCTGCAACAGCTATTATATCGTTTTTATCTATCAGCTCATCAAATTCAAATCTTTCAATGTCTTCAAATCCATAATTATCAGCATCATAAAGAGACTTTTCAATACTGACAGTAATGCCTTGATTGATTAAACTCTTTATTGCAAGTTTAGAGACATTAAGCGCATTTTCTTTTTTTAAATTAGCTGTAAGTCCGATCCTCATATTATAATTATACATTAAATTAAATATAATTTCAATGCTAGAATTTAAAATAAAAAGGAGCCTGATCAATTATTTAGCTCCTTGTTTTATAAATAAAGGCATTACGATGTATAAGATTTCTTTTTGTAAAAAGAGCGGTTTTATATAGCCGCTCTTTAAAATATACTTCTGATTTTATTATGAGATTATATAGACTGTGAAGATTGAATTCTTAAAACAACATAAACAAAAATATTCTTATCTTCAGCAACTTTCTTAATATCTTCCCATTCTTCAAAGCCATAAAAATCACCAGTCTCAAGATTGCTGTTTTGATATGAGCTAACTTGAGCATTTATTGATACAGTGCCATTATAAACAGAATTTTTACCTGTAACAGTTATCGTGCTCTCGCCTTTTAAATTATTGATTACCAAAGTTGACTTTGATGTATTGACATCAATTTCTTGAGTAACAACTATACCAGAATTGTCTTTGGTCTTTATTGTAACCTTGCTAATATTTTTAGCATTGGTCAATTCTAAATCGTAATGGAATTTTGAATTGCTTTGAATATTAGTATAACTTACTGTAAAGGTCTTTGAATTGCCATCAGTAGTTGTCGTAATGTTTTGTAATTTTGCCAATTCTTCGCCTCGAGTTAAGTCAGAAGAACGTGAACCTTTAGATACATTGCTTACAGCCTTCTTATATACACGCAAAACAGGATCCCATTCATAGCCGTCTAGATCGTAGCTAATATAACGATACATATCAAGATCTTCAATTAACCAAAAACTTCCTGATAAACTCTTGTAATAAACTATACAAGTTTTTGAAGAATAATTATCAGCCTGAACACTTGTATAGTTTTTGCCATAGCTTTGTCCAACCATAGAGAATATAAACAGCATAATGACACCAATTAATGCTATTACGCTTATTCCAAAAGAATTTTTATATTCTCTAGGACGTTTTTCTTTAAATACTTTCTTTATGGTGCGTTCTTCAAATTTGCCTTTCTTAGCTTTGTGCTCTATCTTTTCAGTAACAACTCTTTGAATTCTTACTGTACGCATAGGCAATTTTTTAGCCAAAGAATCAAGTGCAGGCACAAGATAGTTAAAGTATGGTGTTATAAAGCCGTGTGTTGAAACGGTAAATAACATAATGACAGGATACATGTTAAGACCTAATATTGTATATAAGGTCAAGCTTGCACCAAATGTTACAGGAATGGTCAAAATCAAAGGAACAATGAACAATAAAATTCTTTCAATGTCCATTTTGAATCTTTGTTTAAATCTGTCTTTTGTAAATATCATTACAAGTACGACAATCAATTCAAGCAATGCAACAAACATAAATATATAAGCAATCTTAGGTACTGCATATCCTAAAATTATGCTTAACAATGTCCAAATCAAGATATTGCCTCTTACCGTATCAGCCGCACGAGTTCTAAATATCTTTTTTAACAATGAATAGCTAGCGATTGATATTGCTACGCTTATAAATGAGAATGCGATTATCAATCCGATATTTGAGCGCATATAAGTTGACAATGCGTGGATGTTAACAAAGCCCATCGCAGCCAACAATCCCCCAACAGCGTAATAAATTGCTAGGTTAACAACAAACACTACTGCCAAGGTTATTAATTGAACAAGAGCGCCTTTTAATGCATCAAACATCGAGAAGGATTTCTTTTTGGCGTTAAATACAACTACGACGCCAGCCAATACCAGCAATATAGAAGCAAGAACATAACTTGCTATATTACTATAATTAATTACGCCGCCCAAAAATGAGAAGTTAACTGAACCTGAGCTAGGTAACTTTTTCAAATCATAATTAGCAAGACTGTTAGCAGTACGTACTATCAAAGCACCTGTCTGAGATAACAACTTGCTGTTAAGATTGTCAAGATTGTCTGTTACCATATTTTCGGTTTCAGCAGAACCTATATTGGCAAAGTTAAGGGCAGGGATATCTTTAAAGATATTATAATCAAATACTCTGTCATATTTTTTTGATGCTACATCCAAAACAGATGATGCAAAGGCTTTTTTGTTTACCATTGCCCATTTTGAAACAAGCTTGGATGCGTTTTCGGTAGAATTTAACAGAGCCAAAGCTCCGCTAGAACCTAAAGAATCCAATGCATATGCTGCTTTTACTCTGGAATAAACATTGTTAAAGCCAATGAATTTTTCTCTAAAAGCATAAGCACCCAAGGCATTATATTCACCGCCGTCAGCAAAAACAAATAAAAATGAGTTTTTATTGCCGGATATATCGCTAAGTTCTCTTATCGATTCTATCATAGCGCCGACAATGGCAAGATTATTAGCAGAAGGTGAATAATATTTTGAATCATAATGAGTTATATACATTACGGTGTCTGAAGTAAGTTCGGATACACTTTTGCCGATTTCGTCTTTTGCTGGAATATAAACGGCGATATTGGTTAGATTAACTTCAGCGGTCGCAACATACTTGTCCGAAATACCAACTTCAGAATACCAATTATTGATATCTTTGCTTTTTAGCGTGGTTTCTATTACACTAAAAACAGATCCATTTACAGTTCCTGTATTATTAATTTTATCATTATCAGTTACTGTATAAGTGCTGAGTTCTTGAAGTTCAAGATCATTTTTTAATGCAGTATTAGCTATATAATTAACCGCTTTTTCATGGTTATCTGTATCCAGATATATATCTCTTGTAGGAGCTTCATTTAAAATTTTTCTTACATGACTTAATGCTTCATTAGTATCTATATTACCTTTGGCATTAACGCCGCAAAAATCAACAGCGGTAAATATCAAAAACAATATAATCAATAATGCCAATGAAGAATAATATATCGGCTTAAAGACCTTCATCTATGCCCTCCGTAGCAACTAAAAGTAAAGTATTTTGTTGACAAAATAGCTGTCAATAATATCTCAACGTATATAGTACCATAATAACCAAATATTTACAATTGATTAAAGAAAAAAACAAAGCAGCCAGAAGCTGTTTTTATTTTCTTTATGTTAATTTAAATAAAAAGACAAAGAGGGTTTTTAATAAAATATTAATTTTGGTCAAAAATGCTATGTAATAACTGCTCGTCAGATAACAGCTTTCCTGCTCCCAAAATAACGGCATACGAGGCATCCGTTACAACTTTTACTGATACTTTCAATCTTGAACCTAAAAATTGTTCTATTCCCAAAACGCTCGCTGCTCCGCCTGTTAGGAAAATGCCGTTTTTATAAATATCTGCTGCAATTTCAGGCGGACAAACATTAATAATGGATTCTGCCGCATCTGCAATTTTATTATATAAAGGCGCAATCGCTTCTTTAATATCTTTTGCTGTTACTACGGTATAAGACGGGTTTTGGGTCTTTAAATTCATTCCGTTAACTTTGCTTTCAGCTAAATCATTGTCATATAATGAACCTATCTCTATCTTTAGCTTTTCGGCTGTAGTTTCTCCGATAATAAGACCGTATTTTTTCTTTATGTATTCAATAATTGCAGCGTCCATCATTATTCCGCCGGCAAAAACACTACAACCAGAAATTATGCCCGAATTACTCATAACGGCTATATCTGTCGTTCCCCCGCCTATATCTATTACAGCCACGCCCTTGGACGATTCTAGCGGCAGACCTATGCCTAAGCCTGCGGCAATAACGCTTTCAACTAAAATAACTTCATTAATTCCTGCTTTGATGCATGTATCTTCATAATCTTTGCGTTGTGTTCTGGTCAAACCACAGGGAACACACACAATTGCTCTGACATTAAGCAAAAACTTGCCTTTTAAAACTTTTTTCAAAAAAGCTTTTAACATTGCAGTTGCCGCCGTTGTATTAATAATAATACCTTCGTTAATAGGCGAAACTATAATGGTTTTATCTGAAGTTTTGCCTTGCATTTTTTTGACTTTAATGCCGGCTTCTATTATATTTCGTTCTGATATGTTTTCCAAAAAAGCAACTTTTGACGGTTCTTTTAAAACAACGCCCAAACCTTCAACATAAATTGAAGTATATGAAGAACCCATCTCTAATGCCAACTGAATCTTAGACACTATATCCCTCCGCCGTTTTCAGCATTTGTTTGACTAAGTCTTTAGGTAAGCCCATTACATTGGTGTAACTGCCCTGAAATTTTATATCCCAAATATCTTTTATTTCTTGAATGCCGTAAGCCCCCGCTTTATCAAAAGGCTGATATTTTTCTATATAATCTACAATTTCTTGATCACTAAGATTAGGAAATGTCACATCAGTCTGTTCAAAATCGGTAAGAAAAAAAACTTTTGATATCAAGGCAACTCCAGTAATCACTTTGTGAGTTTTACCACTCAAACTTTTCAAAATTTCAAATGCCTGCGTCTTTGATTTTGGCTTGCCTAAACTTTGATTATCCAAAAAAACAAGGGTGTCTGCACCAAGTACGCAATTGCCGTATTTATCAAAGACTGCCTGTGCCTTTTTTTGAGCCAGCGACATACACAGCCTTTGTTCATAATCTTTTCCCTTTGGTATATCCAGGTGCTCATCAACATCTGCAGGGATTACTTCAAAATCTTTTGTTATGGTCTTTAATATTTCTTGTCGTCTAGGTGATGCGCTAGCCAAAATCAGCTTCATGCGATAAGTATACCATAATTTGACATCTTTTAAAATTATTTTAAATAAAAAAATAACCGCCTGAATATGAGGGGATATATTCAAGGCGGTATAAGATGTGGTAGATTTTTAATTTATTAAGTCAATTTGATAACAAATTCTTCAAAAATTTCTTCAAAAATTTCTTTAAAAACTGTTTCATAAATTATACCAATAACACCAGAAAAAACACATATAACAATAGCTATAACACCCAAGATCATTGCTGCTTTCCGTTTTTCCTTATTAGAACGCACTATCGCTATAATACCCAATATAAAACCAGCTAATGGTTGAAAACCAGAAATAACCAGAGCAATTATACCTACAATAAGAGCCCATTTTGTTTCTTGACTAGCATTTTGAACAACAGGATAAGTAGGAGGTGCTTGCTGCCCTACAACGACTTTTTCACCGCAATATATGCAGTATTTGTCATATTTGTCTATAGGTCTTCCGCAACATCTGCAAAACATTATCCCCTCCAAATATGTTATCTTACATAATATATTATATCACTAATCAATATGAGTTTTTTAAGAATAAAATTAAAATCAGATTAAAAATTAAATTATTTTCTTAATAGAACTGTTTATTATAAAATCCCCACTAAGCATAATTTTTGCTGTGCTTCCTCTACTTTTTATGGTATTTAGCAATAATTCTACCGCTCTTATACCAATTTCACTCTCATTTTGACGGACATACGCTGTTTTAGTAAAAAACAAAGGATCATTGATATTGTCAAATGTAACTAATGACATATCATCAGGAACAGACATTCCGAGCTCCTTTAATGCTTGTTTTACTAATGAACATACAGAATACTCTTCCGCAAAAATACAGGTATGTTGAGGATTGTTTTTTATATGTTCTTTTATTCTGTTTATGTCTTCTCTAATAATTGAAGGTGTAGGTTTTACAGTAGGCGTAATAATATCAGTAAAAATATTAGAACTATGATTTATAAAATTATGGCTAATAAATGCTCTTTTAAAACCTTCTAAACGTTCTTCTATTGTAGAAGTGTTTTCTGGTGAAGGCGACATAAAACAAATATGCCTATGTCCTTGTTCAAAGAGATAGTTCATAACATTCATAGAACTAGCAATATTATCCGTACCAACAAAAGGCAAATCCAAGCCCTTTAGATCTCTGTCTATCAGCACCATAGGAAATTTGCTGATTGATAAACGCATTATCACAGGGTTAAATACTTCATTATGTGCAGGCTGCAAGATTATTCCGTCAACATCCTGCTGCAACATATCCATTATTGCCTCGGACTCGCGGTCTTTATCAAAATAAGTATTTTTTATGATGAGAGCTTTTCCATTTTGACTCAAATGCTTTTCTATAGATCTTACAAGATTAACTCCGTACGAAACGCCAAAATCGCACAAAATTAATCCGACTCTTGATGCTTTTTTGTTAGAAGCTTTTGTGGACATCCCGCTTACAAAAGTTCCTTTTCCAGGAATTCTAGTAATCAGCCCTTTTTCAGTAAGTTTTTGCAATGCTTTTTGAACGGTAATGCGACTTACAAGATATTGCTTGCAAATATCCGTTTCGGGAGGAAGCATATCCCCTTCTTTATAAACCCCTTCTAATATTTTTTTGTGAAAATCTTCATAAATTTCAATATAAATAGGAACCCCATTAGCCATCTTTAAATATCCTATATTTTTATATTATTTATTTTTAATGTTATATTCGATATGTGAAAATTATATATTAAATCTTTAAATAAATCAATTTATCTTTATAAAAGCAACAAGGGAAATAATACTATTTCCCTTGTTGTATTAATAACATATTTTAGTCTAATGATGAGTAATACTTAGCCAACATTGCATAGCAATGTGCATTGGCTGCCTGCAAAAGAATTTGTCTGCCATTGCCTTCAGAAACACCAGTATCAGGATATTCTGACCAACCTACAATCCATGAAGGTGCGACTAATCCGTCTTCTGCTTTATTGTTATTCCAAGCATAATCCAAAGCACTTCTCATATGCTCAATATATTCGCTGACATCAACGCCTGTTGAAGCTACATCAATATAACCTTCCAATAAAAATGAAGTAAACCAAGAGTTTTTATGATATGAATACTGTCCTTCAACTGTATTTCTGGAAGCAAACTTTAAGTCAGAACCTGCGGACATATCACTAATCCATTTTTTATAATATTCAGCATTAGTGTTTTGACCAGATTTTACAGCGTTAAAATACAATTCTTTTCCTGCAGTAAGCATACAACCCGTATTATATGGCAATATCTGAGCGTCAATTATTCCAAGATAAAGATTATTTTCAGAATCTGCGTTGACAAAAACCTTATCTTTAATGGTATTGGTTTCTTCATCGAGCAAAGTGTTATATACAAACATAAAAATTTGCTTGGCTGTAGCTAGATATTTTGCTTTTACAGCATCAAACTTGGGATCAGTCATTACATTATACAGCTTTACCAGCATCATTGCTGTGGGAGCTGACGAGCATGCGTTTAGCGAAGCGTTTTTTGTATCGTCGGTTATTCCAGGATGTTTGTCTTTAGCACCCCACAACCAATAAATACCGTTCATTGCTTTGCCTGTTTTTACATCTTTTGCAGTCTCAAAGCCTTCGCCTATAATCCAATTGACAATATTGATTGCTTCATTAAGGTATTTCTGATCGCCTAAGTTTAGATAAGCATAATAATATTCTTTTGCAACCCAAATATTATCATCAAAATATATTCCATCTTTATTGTTGTTGGCCATGTCTTTGGTGTTTGACTTGCCTGAATTATACATCGCATAAGAACTTGCGCTTTCGTTTAAAACACCAAATTCTGTATTGGTAAAGCCTGTTGCCTGTCTTACTCTATAATATCTGAGCCCTTCTAGTGTTTCTTTGAGATAATTTTTCATCATCTCATAGTCTTCATCTTTTTCATCTAATAATTCAAATACCGCGTTTGCCATAGAAACCTGTTCGGTATAAGGCCAAAGGTATGGTGTTCCACCCTCAGGTATAAGCTTAGATGTTTGAGTTTCACTGTTCCAATATAACTCTTTTATTTTTTTAGCATAAGAAATTGCTCTTTCTTTATTGACTGTAATATATTGCTCATTTTTGTTTTTGTCTTTATCGTCAGGAATTACAGTTTTATCTCTGCATCCCGTAAAAAACGATATACTTAAGATACAGCAAACAAGCAATGATATAACAATTTTTAATTTCTTTCTCATCACTGTCTCCTTATTTTTTTATATAATTATAAAAATAAGCAAGCAATCCAAAATTTTCAGAGTTAGCAGCCATATCAAGTATATTAAGATCCTTAATAATTACATTGCCTTGATTATCCTTGGGGAATCCATTAACCCAATTGGCTGGCATAAAGCCCTGTTCGCTTCTTAAGTTTTGGTATGCATAGTTCAGATTAGCTTCGTAATTTTGAATATACTCTATAGCCTGATTATAATGGCGATAAAGTTCAACATATCCATCAAGAAGCAAAACATTAAACCAAGGGTTATCCATTTTGATTGTCTTATAACCCCGATCGCTTTGTTTAAAGAAATAATTATATGAACCCAAAGCGGATGCTTTGGCATGGTCAAGATATTTTTCGTCTTTTGTTATCTCATATAATTTAACTCCAGCAGCAATCATACTACCAGTGTTATATGTATATTTTCTTGTGTCAACAACTCCAAAGTTGCTGATATTATCCCAATAAACATTATCTGAAGGGTCTCTCAAGTTGTTAAAGCAAAAGTCATAAATCTGTATTGCCCTATCAAGATAACTCTGATCATTGGTATGCTCATACATCCTTGAGAATAAAATTACTGCAGGTGCATTGGAACAGGTATTACGGGATTCTTTGCGCTGTTCAAACCAATAAATACCACCTAGTTCGTCTTTTGCCCAACCGCTCCATATGTATTCAATCACCTGTTTGCTTTTATTCAAATATTCTTCATCGCCAAGGATTTCATAAGCGTTAAGAAATTCTCTTGCAATCCAAATATTATCGTCATAATAAGTATCACCGCTTCCTAATTCAGCAACAGCAGCACGCGAAGCGGTATAACACAAATAATCATTTCGTCTTGACTTATAGTATTTGAATCCTTCAAGAGTATTTTTATAAAAATCAGAAATATAGTTTTTTGCAGCATCAGAAAGAGTAGCGATACGCCAGTTGCTTGCCACCATTTCAGTATAAGGCCAAGCATAAGCGGTACTCATTGCTTTGTCACTATCGCCATCATAATTGGGATAATAATGAAAAGCAAATAAAGTATCATTTATCCAATAATTGTCTTTTACCAAATCATTTAGTTCAACGCTAATTTGGGCGTATTTTTTTGCTGTGGCATCAAATCCATCAAACATATCGTTTTTTGGATTTGCACAGCTTAATTCAAACGACGCTATCAAAACCACTCCTATGATAATTGAAATTATCTTTTTCATAATAAATTTCCTTCCAGCATATCCATCACTGCCATTGCAAACAATGTATTTGCCCAACAGAACCATTCTCTAGTAAACTGGTTAGGATCATCTTTGTTAAAGCTCTCATGCATAACACCCTTGCCAGCATCAGTATTCATCAAAATATTAAAGCACTCCAGCTTTTCTTTTTTGTCATCCGTGGTAAGCAGCTGCATGATTACGGCAATATGCCATATATAATTCTCCGGAGTATGCGGACTTCCCACACCTTTTCCAAATTTGCCTTCATAATAATAGGGATTGTCTTTACTTAAAATAAATCTTCTGGTGTTTTGATATATTTCATCATCTTTTTTACAATAACCCAAATAAGGCAAGGACAATAAGCTGGGAACATTGGCATCGTCCATTATATTGACTTTTCCCAATCCGTCAACTTCATAGGCATATATCTTACCATATTTGAAATGTTCAACAATAGCAAACTTTTTTAATCCATTTTCTATGTCATTAAACAACTTGTTTGCACGCTCTTTTAGGTTTTGGGGCAAATTCAAAGTAACAATCCAGCGCAGTATTACGCTTGCAAACATATTGGACGGAATCAAATATCCATATTGGCAAACATCATCGCTAGGTCTGTAACCGTTCCAAATAAGTCCAGTATAACCCACGGGGCCCCCTCTTCCCTCATTGGGAAGAGTAGGAAACTCCGGGTATTTAGGTCGATAATGAAAATAGCTTGACTTTTCAAAATGATGTTGTTCTGTTTCAAAAGTTTTTAGTATTGCTTCCAACGCCTTAGTAAACAAATCATCTAAGATGGTATAATCGTTGGTTTGTTCATAATATTTTTTTATAAGCCATAAAGGATAGCATAAGGAATCTATTTCAAACTTTCTTTCCCAGATCCAAGGGCTGTCAAAATCAGTAATATCATCCTTATGTCCCTGATTATTAGGCTCTGCGTTAAAAGCATTGGCATACGGATCTAATAAAATATATTGTAATTGCCGTTTTATAAGCCCTTTTATCAAGTCTTGTACATCACGGTCAATGCTTGCATAGGGAAGATATCCCATAACCTGTACTGCAGAATCACGCAGCCACATGGCAGGGATATCGCCCGTCAGCATAAATGTTGTCCCATCCTCCATGGTTTTGGCAGCCGTGTCTATACTAGAATAAAAACACGCTTCAAACATTTTCTTTAGCCGAGGTTCTAGATTAGATGAAATTTCAGATATTTTTTGTCGCATTATTTCGTATTTCATATTTATCTCTCCATGTAGGATGTTTCCTCTTTTGTTAAAATTAATTAATCTTTATTTTCTTTATTTCTTTTAATAAGGACATAGGTTATTATGCCTGCAGCAGCCAATACAATGACGCCTGCAACTACGCCTATAACAATTCCAACAACATTAGTGCCTGCTTTTGCATTTGCCATATTGACATCAGCTTTCAATGTGATTTTGTCAAAAGCTGAATATACTTCAACTTCTACGCTAAAGTCTTCATTTGAATCCGGTTTATATGTCCAAACACCGTTTTCTGACAATGTACCCTTATTTGTTTTTAAGTTCCAAGTTAAGTAGTAGTTGGCATTGTTAACAATAAACTTTGAAAAATCAATAGTTATTGTTTCGCCAGCTTTATATTCGTCTTCAATTACTACAGGTTTTGAAGAAATTGAAGTTCCGCCGAACTGAGAGAGATATGATACCCATTCTCCACCATTCTTGTTAGCTTGAAAATCATAAATACCTATTTCTTTGCTTGCCTGAGTTGTGTCTCCATTAGGTATGATGATATAAATAGCTCTGTCGGTTACTTCAGTATCTGTAATATTGAACTGCTGAACGATAGTACCTGTTTTGGTATTAATCATCATATCAGTTGTTGCCCATCCGTTACCCGACGCACCTTCACTTGCATATACGTTCGCAATAGCACCCGTAGAGATACGAACCACACCATTGTCAACGTCATAAATCATTATTGTGTTGTCACCCCAGAAATTAGCTGTACCATTACCACCTTTTAATGTGAGTTTTACAATACCGCTCTTTCCAGTGGTCCACCAAAGGATACCTTCAGGTGAAGGAACACCGCAGCTAAATCCCATATCAAATGCCTTATTATAAGCATCAACGAACTTTGCTACCAAGGTTTTGTTATCAGGAATGTTCAAGAAATCGTAAGCATTGGCAACAGAACTTGAAACTGTTTCTTCTGTTATAGTGTTGGAGTAGTTTATAGTGGAGAAGAAATTAGTCTGCTTGTCATATGTTGCTCCGATTGTAGAATAACCGATTTCTACGGTGTACTCTATGATGTTCAAATCCTCGTCAAAGTCAACCTGAGTTTTTAACAATACCTTAATATAACCGTTTTTGAAGCCTTGAGCATATACTGCTGCTTCGTCATCGCTGCCATCTGCAACCTTGATAAAGTCTGTTATAGGATAACCAAGATCAGATGCATTAGCCCATGTGCTATAAACTGAAGGACGCAAATATCTTAATGTATTATTAGTTTCATCATAAGCCAAAGCAGCACTCTCATTATCCTTGTTGGTATAAACCTGCATAATAACTGAGTTGTTAAGG
>DATCJR010000057.1 GCA_036562685.1 Clostridia bacterium
TAAACGCTTCGTGTCCAGGGGTATCAATAAAAGTAATTTTCTTATCGCCTACATTGACAGTATAAGCACCAATATGCTGAGTTATACCACCAGCTTCGCCTTCAGTTACGTTGGTCTTTCTGATTGCATCAAGTAATGAAGTTTTACCATGGTCTACATGACCCATTACCGTAACAATAGGAGGACGTTCTTTCAAATTTTCGGGGGCGTCTTCCTCCATTGCCAGTTCGGTTAAAACCTCTTCTTTGGTTTTGTCAAGTTTCTTTTCAAGCTTAACGCCAAATTCGCTGGCAACAAGCTCCATTGTGTCAAAATCAACCACACCGTTTATGGTTGTCATTATACCCAAAATCATAAGTTTTTTAAGAATTTCTTGGGCTGTTATTCCTATCTTTTCAGAAAGCATCTTAACAGTCAGATTTTCTGTTGTAATAACTGCCTTTTCAATCTTAATAGGAGTAATTTCCTTCTTGGGTGCTGCCTTCTTGACTTTAAGCTTACGATGTCTAGGAGCTGATTCATCATCATCGTATCCTTCATCAATAAATCCACGCCTTACCAAAGTACGCTTACTCATCATCTTCTTTTCTTCATTTATCTTATCTTTTCGATCATGAGTCTTTTTGGCAGGTGCAGGTGCAGATACCGGTATAATAGGAGGCGGTATTATGGGCGCACCAGATTTTGCACCGTCTTTAGAAAATGCAGGTTTGCTGCCGTAAGGCTGCTTATTGCCATAAGGTTTTTGATTATTACCACCCTGTCTATTAAATCCACCAGGTTGTTGAGCGTTAGGACCCTGTTTATAAGGCTGTCCCTGCGGTTTTCTATCGCCCTGTGTTCTATCATTTTGAGGACGTGCTGTCCTTTGCTGCTGATTAGAAGAACGATCGTTATGCTCAAATTGCTTAACTCTTGATTGAGTTTGATTGGATTGTTTATCTTTTTGAGGTGCAGCACTAACCTTTTCAACTTCCTTAGGCGCTGCTTTAGGTTCTTGATTAGCTGCCTTAGTCTGAACCTGAACCGGTTCTTCTTTTTTGACTTCTTTTTGTTCTTCTTTATCAGAAATGTTTTCAGCAACAGGCTGTACTTTTTCAGCTGTTTTTTGGGCCGATTGAATCATTATTTCTTCTTTTTCCTTTTGTTCAAAAGCCTTTTTCTCGGCTGTCTTTGCTTCTTCTTTTGCTTCTTCTTGTTGTTTTGCTAAAGCTTGGGCAGCAATTGCCTGTTGTTCTCTTTTACGATTAATATCTTCAAAAGAACGTAAAACAAGATCCAGTCGCTTTTTTTGCTCTTTGACTGTAAGCGAAAGTTTGGGCAAATTATTTTCATCCTTCAAACTATTGATCAACTGTAAATTATCAACACTTTCTGTCTTATTAATTTCCGCCATTTGCTTCATCCTCCGCCAAATTATATCCGCTGCCAACATTGTTTAGTATTGCTTTCGCCAAATTAATGTCAGATATACCTATAACCTTACAATTATTCGTATTTAATATTTGATTCAAATCTGCCTCACTTAATATTAACGGTATTTTATTTTTTTCGCTAATAAATTTTGTTTCTCTCAACGATTTTTCAGATAATGAGTTATCTGCAATAATTATTTTTATCTTATTTGGCTGTACTTTTATATTATCAAGCCCATAAATAATCTTTCGGCCTTTTATTGCAAATCTAATATATGTTTCAACTTTGTTTATGTTCACGATACTCCTCTAATAATCTGGTGTAAACATCCGCTTCAATATTTATTTTAAACTCTCTATTAAATGCCTTCTTTTTTACAGCGGTTTCAATACACACATCATTATTACAGATATACGCTCCACGTCCATGTGCACGTCCAGTAAAATCCAGCTTAACATCGCCTTCCGGCGTTTTAACTACTCTTAACAGTTCTTTTTTGGGCTGTTGTTTTCTGCAGGCAACACAAGTACGAGTAGGAATTTTCATTAAATATCTCCCAGATCCGCCTCGAAGTCTTCAAGTTCTGGCGTATCATCGCCTGACTTTTCGTCATATGTTTGATCATCGCCAATTTCTTTAAAATCGTCCATGTTTTGACTAGCAGATAAAGACTTTACATCTATCTTCCAGCCGGTAAGTCTTACAGCAAGGCGTGCGTTCTGACCTTTTTTGCCTATTGCCAAAGACAATTTGTCGTCAGGCACGATTACTTTTGCTGTATGGTCTTCGTCATTAACCTGAACCATCAAGACTTTAGCAGGACTCAAAGCGCGTGCTATATATTCGAGCGCATCTGAACACCAAGGAATAACATCTATCTTCTCGCCGCCAAGTTCAGAAACAATAGTGTTTATTCTCATCCCTCTGTTTCCTACGCAAGCGCCGACAGGATCAACTGAAGAATCTTCCGAATAAACAGCCATCTTAGTACGATATCCAGCTTCTCTTACGATGTTCTTAATCACTACGATACCTGCTGCAATTTCAGGCACTTCTTGCTCAAACAATCTTTTTACGAAGCCTTCGCAAGAACGTGATACCAAGATTTGAGGTCCTTTAGGTCCAATCTTAACCTTTTTAACATAAACTTTTATCTTATCATTTACATTATATTTCTCATTGGGAATTTGGTCCGCAGGCAACATTACCGCTTCCATTTTACCCAAATCTACATAGACATTTTTACCTTCTATGCGTCTTATAACGCATACGGTCAATTCATCTTCTTTTTGAGTCAATTCTTCATAAGCAATCTTGCTTTCAATATCCCTTAGCTTTTGGGTAACAACCTGCTTTGCTGTTTGAACAGCAATTCTTCCAAAATCTTTGGGAGTTATTTCTTCGCTTATTACATCGCCAATTTTTGCAGTCTTTTTTATCTCTCTAGCATCATCTAATGAAATTTCTTTATCTTTATTTACTACTTCTTCTACTACCGTTTTGTAAGCAAAAATCCTTATAGTGTTTCTATCTGGATTAATTTTAACTTCAATTGATTTGGCTTCGCCAAAATGCCTTTTGTATGCAGATACCAGCGCACTTTCAAGTGTTTCTAAAAATACTTCTTTTTTTATCTTCTTGCTGGCTTCCAACTCATTAAGCGCCAGAAAGAAATCCTTGTTAATCATCTGAGTCTCCTTATTTTGATCAATTTTATATCAAAATTTTATTAACAATGTCATAAGCCTGATATTTTCTTTATCAAGCACATATTCTTTTTGAGTTTTTATTTCTCTTACCGTAACAGTATTATCGTCAAAACCAATAAGAACCGCTTCCAAAACAGTCTTTTTATTTACAGGATTTTTTAAATTGACTTCGACCTCTTTATTCATATTGCGGATATAATCTTTTTCCGTTGTGATTGGTCGGTCAAGCCCCAAAGAAGAAACATTAAGATTATATGGAGCACCGTTAGTAGGGTCCAATTCATCCAAGACAGGATCTATTGCATAATGCACTTTTTCACAGTCAGACAGCGAAATACCCTGAGGGCTATAAATATAAGCTGTAAGCTGCCATGCATGATCTTTATACACATAAGTTACTTCAACCAGCTCATATCCTAAGTCTTCTACCGTCTTAGAAATCGCATTTTGCACTTTTGATGCTATATCGTTCATTTTTTGTCCCTTTCAAACAATGAGAGTGGGACAAGCCCACTCTCGTTAAGTCGCTAAATTCAATGTTATCATTATAGCAAAGAACTTATTATAATGCAAATAGTTTTTTGGTGTATAATTCTTATTGCCTGTCAGACCAGTTAGTCTTATGACATTTTTCGCAATAATTTTTATAATTCTATATCAAAGTTTCCATTTTTAAAGAATTTGATTTCTTTGCCGTCTTGGGTTATGCCGGTTATTTCCAAATCTTTTGTCCCTATCATAAAATCAACATGCTGTAACGATTCATTGATTCCAGCTTTGTCTAGATCTTCTTTGGTCATATTCTCGGCATCTTTTAGGCAAGGATAAGCTTTACCTATTGCAAAATGGCAGCTGGCATTTTCATCAAACAATGTTTCATAAAAAATAGTTTTCATTTTTTGAATAGGTGAATCAAAAGGAACTATTGCAACTTCACCCAAATATTTTGAACCTTCGTCTGTTTCAATTATATTTTTTAGTACATCGTGACCAACCTTAGCCTTATAGTCAACTATTTTGCCTTGGTCAAATTTTAGATAAAAATCTTCTATTCTTGCACCATTGTATATAAGGGGCATTGATGCAACCAGAGTACCTTTTGCGCTCAACTTGCTAGGCGCTGAAAACACTTCTTCTGTAGGCATATTAGCTGTGAAGATTCTGCCCTTTGAATATTCTTCTCCCCCCATGAAAATATAGTTTTCAGGCAATTCAACATAAAAATCTGTTCCAAGAGAATTTTTATATTTCAAAGCCTTAAACTTTGCTGCGTTAAGATATTCAACTCTTTTCTTGAGTTGTTGCTGATGTTCTTTCCATGCTTGTACAGGATCAGCTGCATCAAGTCTCATAGCTTTAGCGATAAGGTCAAACAATTTCTCAAATGCGTTATTGTCATTAGGGAACACCTTTTGAGCCCATTCTATGCTAGGATAAGCAACTATTGTCCAGCGAATATCACTTTTCATAGTTGCATCATAGAATTTATTGAGTTTGGTGCGGATTACTTTTATGTATGCCGCTATCTTGTCTGAATTAATATCTGCAAATGCTTCAGGGTCATCTGAAACCACAGAAATATAAGCCGCATCTTTTTCTACAGCATATTCTCTTGATTTAACTACCCAATCAGGAATATCAGTAAGAGTTTCTACGCTTTCGTTAAGATAACGAAGTTTCATAACTTTTTCTGAACTAAATAGCGTCGTAACTTTTTTTGCGCCTAGTTCATATGCTGCATCTGCAAGTGCAGCAACAAATTCATGACAGCAAGCATCTGCTGCTATAACGACTTCTTCATTCGGTTGTATATTAGAACCGATTTTTAAAACTGTTTGTGCATATTTTTTTATAACTTCTTTATCCATAATTTACCTCTATATCTTTTTTACTACATTAATTTGAAGAAGTCAATTTGAAAATAAAAAAACATAAAAACTCAAGCAAAATACAAAATTATTGATAGCCGAATTTGGAAATTATATCTTTTGCAACTTGAATTTTGGTCATACGCATATCCATTGCTTGTTTTTCAATATAGCGATGAGCCTGCTGTTCGCTCATATTAAGTTTTTCTATCAATAAACATTTTGCACGACTGACTTGTTTTAGGTCATCAAGTTTGGACTTCAACTCTGTATTTTGCCGCTGCATTCTAAGCGACTTATTATAGGCAGCAACGGCAAGCCTTAATACACTCCACAGCATTTGCTGATTAATCGGCTTGCTTAGACAAAAAACTCCAGCTTCTTCTACCTTTGCAGCCGTTTCTTCAAATATTTCAGCCTTGACGATAAGTATAACTTGACAAGTACCATTCAATGCTATGTCCTGCGCCAGCATAGAACCTAATTCGTCTTTTAACGGAGCGTTAATAATACACAGGTCAAAATCTCTTTCCAAAACCATAACCCGAGCAGCTGCTCCAGAGGAGGCAGTATCAATAAATGATATATTCATTTTTTGCAAAACTAAGCTTAATTCATCACATGCTTTTTGCACAGACGATACAATTAACGCTTTTTCCAAACTGCCCTCCTTTTAAATTTTTAGATTACCAAATAAACATCAAATAATCTTAAACATCTCAAAAAAGCTTTTCTTTTTGGCTTGATCAATAATTGCGCTAAGATATCTTTGCTTGGTTTCTTTGCCAATTATACTGTCTATATATGTGCTAGACTGTGCCGCCAAAACCGCTTCTTTTAGACTAATAGGCAGTCTGGATTTTTTGTAACTATTTTCGTTAAGCTCAAGGTTATTCTTAATACCGTCTAAGCCTGCATTTATTATAAGCGTCAAAGCAAGATATGGATTAATAGCACAATCGGCAGAACGTATTTCTATACGTTTTTTGTCGCCGAAAGCTGCTGGAATTCTTATTAAAGCTGAACGGCTTCCGTATGCCCAATCTACCACTGACGGTGCTTCAAATTTGCCTAATCTTTGATACGAATTGCTAAGAGGATTCAAAAAAGCAGTAATTTCAACTATATGCTTTAAAACACCTGCAATAAAACTTTTGGTAACGGTGTCTAATTTTTCATTTTCAGCTAAAATGTTTTTTTCATCTAATTTATTCAAAGACAAATTAATATGAAGTCCGCTGCCGCTTTTGTTTTTGAGCGGCTTAGGCAAAAATGACGCGTAAACTCCATTTCGCCCACAAACAGCTTTTACCAATGACTTAAACGCTAAGAAATTGTCTGCAGCCTTTAGGGGTGCGCTATGTTTAAAATCTATTTCGTGCTGTCCTGGTCCGCTTTCATGATGAGATTTTTCGGGATCAATACCCATTTCTAATAAATTGAGGCATATTTCGCGTCTAATATTTTCGCCCTTATCTAACGGCGCCATATCAGAATAGCCGCCCTCGTCATAAGGGCTGGTTGTTGGATTTCCCAAACTATCAGTTTTAAATATGTAAAATTCTGCTTCTGTGCTTATTGAACATTGATAACCCATATCCTGACACCTTGATTGAGCTGACATAAGCAATGCTCTAGTATCATGCTTAAAAGGTGTCCCATCCGGATTAAATATATTGCAATAAAATCTTACAACTCTGCCTTGCTGAGGTCTCCAAGGTAAAATGCTGATTGTGCTAAGATCGGGTTTTAGCATCAGCTCACCTGACTCTGATTCAAATCCTGAAATATTTGAGCTGTCAAAATAAATACCAAAACGCAGCGCATCTTCTAGCTTATCTGCCATTATTGATATGTTTTTTTGCTCTCCTTTTATATCGCAAAAAGCAAGCTTTATAAATTTTACATCGTTTTCTTTAATAAAACCCAATATTTCATCAGATTTGAGTGTCATTTTATACCTCCTGTTTATTTGGGTATATAGTTTTATTATACATTATTTATGATAATTTTTAATAAAAAATTTTTAATTATGAGTGTACATTTGTCTATATGGATTGCTTGCATTAGGATACAAAACTGTATATTTGCTTTCTAACAGCTTTTTTATATCTACATCAAACAAAGTGCAAAACTCTTTCAAATACGGAACTATTTCTTCTAACTCGTTTTCTCCTTGAGCTGAAGAAACGCTTATTTGAGGCGAAACATATTTCGGTGTTACAAGTTCTCGGATATAAATTTTTCCTCCATGCATTCCCACACCAGTAAATTGACCTAAATCAACATTACTGTCATATAGATTCAAAATTATTATAATACCGCCGGCCATATACTCACCCAAAAAATCGCCTGCCTTACCACCAATGACGATTACTGGTTTTTTTTCTTTATACGCTTTCATGTGAATACCAGTGCGGTATCCGCTGTTGTCACGCACGAATATTTTGCCGCCTCTCATGGCATAACCAAGAACATCTCCAGCTCCGCCATGAACAACAATCTTACCTGCATTCATAGTATCTCCCACTGCATCCTGAACATTGCCATTAACAGTGATTTCCGCACCATCAAGATAACACCCAAGGGCATTGCCTGGCACGCCATCAATGACTATCTTACGATCGCTAAGACCGCTTGCTATATATTTTTGTCCTATGCAATTAACTATTCTTACATTTCCAATGCTGTTCTTGATTATTTCATTAAGTTCTCTATAATGCATATTAGCTGAATTTATTTTAATCATATTTTCTCCTTGGCTCATATCAATCACCTGCGTGTGAGATTCCCAGAATTTTGAGTTCTTCGCTGTTAAGTCCAACACCTCTTAACATAAGTCTATTGCCTTTCAAACTCTCAATAGAATTGATTCCCATGCCGCCCATCATCTCCATAATTTCATGCTGCCACGCAAGCATAAGATTAACCAGTCTACGCGCACCTTCTTTTATATCAAGTCTTTTTACAAGTTCAGGACGCTGGGTTGCAATACCCCAATTGCATTTTCCTGTATGACAGCTGCGGCACATATGACAGCCCAAAGCTAACAATGCGGCTGTTCCTATATAAACGCTGTCTGCGCCTAAAGCTATTGCCTTGATTATGTCTGCGCTGTTGCGAATACTTCCGCCAACTACGATTGCGACATTGTCTCTGATTCCTTCTTCTCTTAGTCTTGTATCAACCGCCGCCAAAGCCAATTCAATAGGAATACCAACATTGTCTCTTATACGTGTAGGTGCGGCGCCTGTTCCGCCACGAAAACCGTCTATCGCTATAATATCAGCACCGCTTCTAGCAACTCCGCTTGCTATTGCAGAAACGCTATTTACTGCTGCTATCTTGACTATGATAGGCTTGGTATAGTTGGTAGCTTCTTTTAGAGAAAAAACAAGCTGACGCAAGTCTTCGATAGAATAAATATCATGATGAGGCGCTGGAGATATTGCATCGCTGCCTTCTGGTATCATTCTGGTTGCCGAAATATCGCCTACAATCTTTTGACCGGGCAAGTGTCCGCCTATACCAGGCTTAGCACCTTGCCCCATTTTTATTTCAATTGCAGCGCCTGCATTGAGATAGTCTTTATGCACGCCAAATCTGCCTGATGCAACCTGAACAATGGTATTTTCTCCATAACAATAAAAATCTTTGTGAAGTCCGCCTTCTCCAGTGTTATACATTATGCCAAGTTCTTTTGCCGCCATCGCTAATGCAGCATGCGCATTATAGCTTATTGAGCCGTAACTCATTGCAGAGAACATCATCGGAATATTAAGAGTAATAAAGGGTGAAAGATTATTTACAATTCTGCCCTGTTCATCTCTTTGTACCTGTTTTGGTTTGGCGCCCAAAAAGACTTTTGTCTCCATAGGCTCACGCAAAGGGTCAATAGACGGATTGGTTACTTGGGACGCATTAATAAGAATTTTATCAAAATAAACAGGGTAATTAGAAGGACTGCCCATGCTGCTCAATAATACTCCCCCCGTATGCGCCTGTTTATAAATTTCTTTTATGCTTTCAGTGCTCCAATTGCAGTTGCTTTTTAAACAATTATCGCTTTTTACAATCTTAAGCGCACGGGTAGGACACATAACAACGCATCTTTGACAGTTTACGCATTTTGAATCATCAGTGGTAAGCTTTTGTGTCTTTTCATTAAAAATGTGTACTTGATTGGCGCATTGCTTTTCGCAAAGCCGGCAATTTATGCATTTGTCCCAATCTCTTTTTACTTCAAATTCGGGATATATAAATTTATTTTCAGTCATCTGAATTCACCTTATTTAATCTAACTATTACACCCTGTCCGCCTTCTGGTGACCATGTCCGGTCAAGCTCAGGTGCTATTGCTCTTATAGCGCTTTCTTCACTCGCCATATATACTTTTTCGCCTTTTTCACCTATGACCAAAGACCTTAACTTTAGTCTGTCATTAAGCGCCATAAGCCCGCCGTCAAATCCAACCATAATTGAAAAAGGACCAGTTATTAGCAAGGAAGAAAAAGCATTTCTAAGATATTCGTATTCTTTTCGTTCTTGTTCTTCCATTTTTTGAATAGTTGACCAAAACGGTGCAGCAATAACCTTGGGTGTTTCTTCTAGTTTGAGTCCTACTTTTCGGTGGAGATAATCTATTATATAAGTTATCACCTCGGTATCGGTTTTTAATGTGCATTTATAACCGTACATTTCTAGAGCACGACGATTGGTGTCATAAGAAGAAATTTCGCCATTATGGACTACTGTGTAATCTAGTAACGCAAATGGATGCGCGCCGCCCCACCATCCTGGAGTATTGGTTGGATATCTTCCATGTGCGGTCCAACAATATCCTTTATATTCATCAAGACGATAAAATTCTCCTACATCTTCGGGATATCCCACAGCCTTAAAAACGCCCATGTTTTTTCCGCATGAAAATACATAGCTTCCTTTTATGTCTGTATTGATTCTCATGACGCAGCGTGCTGTATATTCACGTTCGTTAAGTTGACTCTCATTAAGTTTTCTGCTCAATGGTTCAACAAAATAACGCCAAATCAATGGTTCATCTTTGATTCCACTTACTTTTCTTAACGGAATTTTGGACAAATTGATGATATCAAAATGCGCCTCTAAAAATTCTTCGCACTTTGTTCTTGCATTGCCATCATCATAAAAAACATGAAATGCGTAATAATTTTTGTATTCAGGATAAATTCCATATCCAGCAAATCCTCCGCCTAAACCATTGCTTCTGTCATGCATTACTGATATGGCTTTTATAATATCTGATCCGTCTGACCTTGCGCCTGTTTTGTCGAAAATACTTGCAATTGCGCACCCTGATGGTATTCTAATCTCTCCTTCTCTTTGGAGCATAATAGCTTTACTTCTCCCTATGCAAAAATAGAAAAAGGCGCCCACAAATGCAAACAAATCGTAATCATCATCCCATTAAGAGATGATATAACGTTTATTTACATTTTTGGACGCCTTTGTCTCAAAAAAAAATTACTATAAAAGTATATGTTTTGTCAATATTTGATGTATAAGAAAAGTTAATAATACTTATTTTTTATACTAATAATATGATTAAAGCAATTTATGGTGACAATATTAATATAAGTTTTACTTATATTAAGGTTTATAATAACTTACAAAAAAATATAGCGTCATTTGTTGACAATACTACTATATTCGTGTTATTATTGCGGCAGTAAATAGCAATGGCGCTATAAATCCTTTTGGGATTTATGGCGCTTTTTTTATTAAAAAGGAGGATTTTATGAACAAACTGCCGGAAATTTTTGCAAGCAATGTATTTAGTGACAAAGTAATGAGAGAACGTCTGCCTAAAGATGTTTACCAAGCACTTAAAAAGACAATTGCCACAGGCAAACCGCTAGACATAAATGTTGCCAATATCGTTGCATCAGCTATGAAAGAATGGGCAATAGAAAAAGGCGCAACACACTTTACACATTGGTTTCAACCAATGACTGGTATCACTGCAGAAAAACACGACAGCTTCATTTCACCTACCGGTGAAGGCAATGTAATTATGGATTTTTCCGGTAGTGAGTTGGTAAGAGGTGAACCTGATGCATCCAGCTTCCCTTCTGGCGGACTTAGAGCTACATTCGAAGCTAGAGGCTATACCGCTTGGGACCCTACTTCTTACGCTTTTATTAAGAACAAAACTTTGTGCATACCTACCGCATTTTCTTCTTACAGCGGCGAAGCATTGGATAAAAAGACTCCACTCCTTAGATCCATGGAAGCAGTTGATAAGCAAGCATTAAGAATATTGAAATTATTTGGCGATACTCAATCTTCTAGAGTAGTTTCTAATGTGGGCCCTGAACAAGAATATTTCTTGATAGACAAAAAATTATATTCACGCCGTCCTGACTTAAAATACTGCGGCAGAACTTTGTTTGGTGCACGCCCGTCAAAAGGACAGGAACTAGAAGATCATTATTTTGGAACAGTAAAAGAACGTGTCGCTTCTTTTATGGCTGAACTTAATACTGAACTTTGGAAATTGGGTATAACAGCAAAAACAGAGCATAACGAAGTTGCTCCTGCTCAACACGAACTTGCGCCTATATATTCAAGCGCAAATACGGCAACTGACCATAACCAACTAACAATGGAAATGATGAAAACTGTTGCTAACCGTCATGGTATGGCTTGTCTTCTTCATGAAAAGCCTTTTGCTGGCGTTAACGGAAGCGGTAAGCATGTTAACTGGTCGCTTACTACTGATACTGGAATCAATCTTCTTTCACCTGGCGATACCCCGTCGGAAAATGCTCAATTCTTGCTGTTTTTGGTAGCTGTACTAAAGGCAGTTGATGAATATCAGGACCTTCTCAGAATTTCTGTTGCAAGCGCAGGCAATGACCATCGCTTAGGCGCAAATGAAGCTCCTCCTGCGATTATTTCTATATTCTTGGGAGATGAATTAACCAATGTGCTTGAGGCTTTGGAATCAGGTACAATTTATCAAGGCAAAAAGCGTATAGAACATGAAATAGGCGTTTCTGTTCTACCTCGTTTCCCTAAAGACTTAACAGACCGCAACCGTACTTCACCGTTTGCGTTTACAGGAAACAAATTTGAGTTCCGTATGGTAGGCTCCACATTCTCTATTTCTGGACCGATTATTGTTCTTAATACTATAATGGCAGAAAGTTTGTCCCAATTCGCTGATGAATTAGAAGCTAGCAAAGATTTTAATTCTGATTTAAAAAAATTGATTGTTCGCACCATAAAAGAACACAAGAGAATAATCTTTAATGGCAACAACTATTCTAACGAATGGGTTGAAGAAGCAAAATCGAGAGGACTGCTTAACCTAAAAGATACCGTATCAGCACTCAAACATTTTGTAAGCCCTAAGAATATTGATCTATTTACAAAACACAAAGTATTCAGCAAGACTGAAATTTCTTCCCGCTATGAAATTTTACTTGAAAACTATGCTAAGACACTTAATATCGAAGCACTTACAATGATTGATATGGTTAGAAAAGAAATATTACCTGCATGCTTCAGTTATATAAATCAATTGCTTGAAATTAAGACTTCAAAACAAGCGGTAGGCATAGATACAGCTGACGACGCAGAATCTTCTCTTGCTGCGCATATAAGTTCGCTCACATCATCAGCATATAGCAAGCTTAATCAATTAGAAAAAACAGTTCTTAACTCAAAACATTCTGATGCTTATGAACATGCAGAGTATTTCAGAGATAAAGTAATACCTTTGATGAATGAATTGAGAACAGTTATAGACCAATTAGAACAAAATGTATCTAAAACCTTATGGCCTTATCCTGATTATTCAGATTTGCTATATAGTGTAGATTAATTTTGTATATCTCTAAACTATCTCCCTAAAAAAGACACGCCTTTTGGGCGTGTCTTTTAGTTTTAAAAAAATAAAAAATTACTAACCAGGAAGTTTGGATAGTTCTAAAAAGACTTTTGCAGTAGTTAATGCATCAAATTGTGCTCTATGCGCCATTATATTGACAATGTTAAAATATTGAGCAACAGTTGTCAGCTTATAGTTGCTTAATTTGCCTTTTAGTTTTTCTCTTGCGATAATAAGCGTGTCTTCAACCTTATGCTCATCAAAATAATAATGAGTCGTATCTGAATAGCGGCTTATAAAAGGTAAGTCAAACTCCACGATGTTATGTCCAACTAAAATTGCATTTTCGCAAAACTTATAAAAATCGCCTGCAATTTCTTCGTAAGTCGGGCTTTGGGCAACCATTTCATCAGTTATGCCAGTTATCTTAGAGGTTTCGGGAGGTATTTTCATTTTTGGATTAATCAGCGTTGAAAAAAGCTGACATATCTTGCCGTCTTTGATTTTTACCGCTGCTAATTCTGTTATTTTATCATTTTCGCCTATACCTGTTGTTTCAACGTCAAAAACCACGTATGTATTCTTTTTGATCTCATCAGGTACAGTGTCTTTTTCTAGAAAACTTGCCTGTTCTGTAATGACAATGTCTTCAGGAAATATAACTGCATATTTTTCGGGAACAGGGTTGCGGTGCTTGACTTCTACAAGTCCTTTTGGAATTTCACAATAGCTTATAGAACGAACAACTATATTAAGCGAATACTTGCCTTGCTCGACTTTGCCCTTCAAAATTATTTCTGAACCGTCGGTTAGATTATCTGCCTTTTGAACTGAGGAACTATGAGCAAAGAAAATACACTCTACTTGTCCTGTAAAATCTTCCAAAGTAAATTTGAAATAAACTTTCTCTTTGTCGCTTTCCGGATTTTTCTTAGATTTATATGTAGCACGCTTAAGTCCCTTTATTGTGCCGCATACAACCGCTTCCTGCTCGCAATAAAGGTTTAGATCTTTTATATAAACAGCAGGCTCGTTAATTTCTTTGCCTATAAAATGGTTAACGCTAATAGGAAAAATAAGCCGATTATTAGTATATGTAACTACTTTTAAAGGCTCGGGCTTGAGAATATCAAGAATATCTTCTTTTGACTCTTTTTTTATAAGCTCAACTTCAAAATCCGCGCAGAAATTATTTGAAAGATTTTGTTCTATCTGCTTGTCCAGCCCTTTTGTAATCGCATAGTCATAATACAGCTCATCAATGCTGATTGATATTTTGCTTATTTTGCCCAGCTCTATTTTTATATTTTTGCTTGGAAAGTTATTGGTATTGAGCTCAGTTTTGATAAGTGTCTGCAAAGACAATATTATATGCTCTTCTTTTACTTCTACCTTAAAAAAGTCGCAATATGTTTCAATCCCTGTAAGCTGCTGACTTATTTTTTTTATTTCTGCAAATGAACTTTTTGCTTTGGTCAAAAAAGGCTCGTCATTAGGATAAAAATATTCTATTTTGCAGTAATCTTCCGCTGCAAAATAAGTGACTTTGTTAAGTCTTAGATATTTGTATTCAGGATTGATTTTAATAATTTCTTCTATAAGTTTTTCCAAAATATATCCCCACCAAAAAATATGAACTAATAGATCTTAGTTTATTTATCTTTTACAAAATCTTCTACTCTTTTTACAAGTTCGTCCAAAAGTTCGTTTTCTTTAACGATTTTGACTATCTCGCCCTTTTCAAAAATAATGCCTTTTCCGTCTCCGCCTGTAATGCCGAAATCAGCACCTTTTGCTTCACCAGGACCATTAACAGGACAGCCCATTATTGCTACTTTTACAGGCTTTTGAATATGTCCAAGTCTTTTCTGAGCCTGCGTTGCAAGGTTAAACAAATCAACCTTACATCTGCCACATGTGGGACAAGATACTATTTCTACAAAATTATTGTCTTTTCCAGAATATCTCAATATTTTTTTTGCGGCAGCTATTTCTTCTACCGAATCGCCAGTAACAGATACTCTTATTGTATCGCCAATATTATCTATCAATAACGAACCTATTCCAATAGCGGATTTTATTAACGCACTCTCATAAAGCCCAGCTTCGGTAACTCCAAGATGTTGAGGATATTGAGATTTTTGGGCTATAATACGGCATGCGTCAATCATCATTTTTACATCAGATGATTTGACGGATATAACTATATCATAAAATCCTAGGTTTTCAAGTATAGATACACTTTTTAATGCGCTTTCTGCCAAAGCCGTTGCGCTTCTGCCATAAGACTGCAAAAACTCTTTTTCTATAGAACCGCTGTTAACTCCCACTCTTATAGGAATATTATGACTTTTGGCACAATCGACTATAGCTTTTACTTTTTCTTGTGTGCCTATATTTCCAGGATTTATTCTGATTTTGTCAATACCGTTTTCTATTGAAGCTATGGCTAATCTATAATCAAATTGGATATCCGCTACAAGCGGAATATGCGTATTTTGTTTGATTGTCTTGATTGCTTTGGCATCGTCTGTATCAGTTATAGCCATTCTTACTATATCGCAGCCTGCATCAGACAATTTTTTTATTTGATAAACTGTATTATCAACATCTGAGGTTTTGGTATTAGTCATTGATTGTATAGCAATCTTGTTACCGCCGCCTATTTCGACATTTCCAATCTTAATAACTTTTGTCATAATTATATTCTACCGTATAAACTTTAGCATATCAATCACAATGATCAAACCTAACAGCAATACAAATCCTACAAAATGTATCATATTTTCTATATTACGATTAATAGGTTTCTTTCTTATCCATTCTATCAAGGTAAAGACAATTTTTGAGCCGTCCAAAGCTGGAATAGGAAATAGATTGAAAATACCTAGGTTTACTGCAATAAGCGGCAACAAAATCAGAACATTTAATATATTAGCTTGAGATAGTTTTGCCATTTCGGTAACAGTAGTAACAGGTCCGCTCAACTGGTTAAGCCCTATTCCTCTTAACAAATCACCAAATGCCGATAATATCGTTCCCGCCATTTTTAGTGTAAAAGGAAATGCATATCCTATGCTTTCAAAAATATTATAACTTTGTCGAACATAATCTTTAGTTATTATACCTATGCCGACATTAGTTTGTTCTTTTTTATTCTCATCCAAAAACGTATAACGAACCTTTTTTAACGGAAGATCTTTTTTAACATCGTCTCTTAATACTGTTAATACAAAGTCTTCATTTTCATCTATATCTTTCATTAGTGTACTTAGGTCTTTCATTATAGTTATTTTTTTGCCGTTTACGGCAACTATGATGTCATTTTCTTTTATGATACTAGCGTTAGGAGTATCATAGACCTCTCCAACTACAGGAAGACTGTTGCCTATCACAGCAATGAAGATTATAGAAAATATAAAACCAGAAATTATATTGAAAAGAGCGCCGCTTATAAGAACTATAATTCTTTTCCAAGGTTTTTGCTCATTAAAACTAAGCTGCTTGTTTTGTTGTTCGTTTGCTTTTTCTTCAGGCTTTGATTCTTTTTCTGAAAAAACATCTATTTCCACGTTTTCTTTTTTGGGCTTAGCAGGCTCTCCTTCGTCTTCTCCTTCAAAAGCGCAAAATCCTCCCAAAGGAAAAATACGCAAGCTGATTTTTTCACCTCTTTTGTTGGTGCGTTGAAAAATTGCAGGTCCAAATCCGATTGAAAATTCATTAATTTTAAATCCTAAAATTCTGCCTGCAATGTAATGACCGAATTCATGGATTGTAACCATCAAAAGCAATATCAAAATTGACAATACTATATATAAAGCAAACATAATTCTCCCATATTGATTTAAGGCTTATTTTAATATCTTATTATAATCTAGATTGAGATATTCTCTTACTTCATTATCAACTTTTATAATATTATCTACGGTAATAGTATCATTATAACTCAACTTTGTCACACAATAATCAACTAATCTATAAATATCCAAAAATCCTATCTTTTTGTTTAAAAATAATTCCACCGCTTTTTCGTCAGCAGCTATCATAACTGCGAGAGTCAAGCCGCCTTTTTGATAAACTTGTCGCGCCAGTTTAGGAAAAGGGAAATTATCTTCATCAGGTTGATAAAAATCAAGGTGAAGATCAAAAAAATTAAGCGGTCTAACCGATGTGTTAAGTCTATCGGGATAGCTTAGTGCAAACAAAACAGGAATTTCCATAGATGGATTGCCTAGTTGTGCAATGACCGAATTATCTACAAACTCTACCATAGAATGAACTGTACTAGAAGGATGTATTACATAATCAACATTATCCGTCTGAAAAAGATATTTGGCTTCAATGATTTCCAAGCCTTTGTTCATCATAGTAGCAGAATCTATTGTTATCTTTTTTCCCATATTCCAGTTTGGATGTTTGAGCGCAAGTTCGGGTGTAATATCTTCTAACTCACTCTTATTACGGCCAAAAAATGCACCGCCGCTTGCAGTTAAAATAATGCGTTTTAGATTTTTTTTAGATTCGCCGTTAAGACACTGGAATACTGCAGAGTGTTCGCTGTCAACAGGTATAATCTGACCATTTTTGCAAGCATTTATAAGCAAGCTGCCGCCGCTTACCAATACTTCTTTGTTGGCCAATGCGATTTTTTTGCCCAAAGAAACCGCGAGCAAGACAGCACGCAAAGACGCTGTGCCTGCGCTGACAGCCGCAACTACATCTACACCGTCAACATTTACAGCTTCTTCAAGCGCTTTTTCTCCAATACATATCTGAGTATTTTCTGGTAATTGTTCTTTTATATATGAATAATCAACTTTCGGATCTGAAAAACCAACAAATTTGGGGCGAAATTCCCATGCCGAAGAAATAAGTTTTTGAATATTGTTATTGACACATAACGAAATTATTTTGAACTTATCGGGATTTTTTCTTGCGGCATCCAAAACATAAGAACCTACCGTTCCGCTACTACCTAATACCGCAAGTCCTTTCATTTAGACTACTCCTATTGAAAGAATATGCATAATCAAAAAGTAAGTATAGATAAACAATCCATTAAACATCAGACCGTCACATCTATCCATAACTCCGCCATGTCCAGGAAATATCGTGCCGTAATCCTTGATATTAACTGAACGCTTAATTGTAGATGCTACCAAATCGCCTACCTGGGTAAATATTGAACCAAATAAGCCCATAATTATGAAGTTGACATAATTTAAGCCTAAACTCAAATTAAACACTACAAAGTCCCCTACATTTTGATAACCAAGCAGCATTACAAGCAGTGATGCGCCTATACCGCCCAAAAGACCCCCTATCGCCCCGCTGATTGTTTTCTTAGGACTTATAGTAGGTGCTAGTTTGGGACCTTTAAATGTTATTCCTATCAAATAAGCAAAGGTATCTGAAAAAATTGAAATCGCAAATACCATTACAAGCGGAACTAGAGAATACCATTCATCAAGAGTGTTATTGATAGCAAAAAGGCAGGCAAGCAGGCATTGAGGATATATAATTACAAATAGGGTTGACAATATATTTCCCATTTCAATAGATTTTTTGAAAAAGGATACAATCATCATTCCTAAGAAAGTCAGACCTACAAGCAAAAACACAAGTGCAAGTCCGTCTATTTCCCAATCTGTATAAAAAATACTTGATGAAAAAGCAGATAGACTGAAAACAGCATAAGCCATTACAGGAAACAAAACTACCACAGGCAAAATAGGATTTGGCATTTTGTTAGACAAAGCCTTTGCCATTTCTGCGCCCGCCATTATCATAAGAGTTACCACCATTAAATCGAAAAACAGCGGATGTATTTCTCTTAACAAAAACGCTGCTGCAAGAACAATTAATATAAAAGCTCCTGTAAAAATTCTCTTTTTCATCTTATTTTATATCCCCAAATTTTCTATGTCTATTTTTATAACTTTTTAATGCTGCATCAAGCGTCTTTTTTGAAAAATCAGGCCATAAAGTTTTTGTGAAATAAAACTCGCTGTAAGCGCACTGATACAACATAAAATTGCTTATCCTTTGTTCGCCGCTTGTGCGGATAATAAGGTCAGGATCAGGAATACCAGCAGTATATAGATATTTTTCAAATATCTCTTGGTCAATTTCCTTATGTCCATCTGCGATTGCTTTGTTAGCGGCTCTTATAATCTCATCTCTGCCGCCGTAATTAAAAGCAATGCTTAATACTCTATCGTTAAAATCAGCAGTATCCTTTAATGCTTTTTCTACTTTTTGCTTTGTAGATTCCTTCAAAACACTTATGTCGCCCATTATATTTAGACGTATTTTTTTCTCAATCAATTCGGGCAGACATTCATCCATATATTCATCAAGAAGCTGCATTATGGATTCTACTTCTTCTTTTGGCCTTTTGAAATTTTCTTTGGAAAACGCATAAATGGACATATATTTTATGCCCAATTCAAAAACATATTCAAATGTTCTTTTTAATGCCTTTATGCCGTATTTATGCCCGACAGAACGTTGTAAGCCTTTGGCTAATGCCCAACGGCCATTGCCGTCCATTATAAAAGCAACATGTTGCGGAACGCTTTCATTCATTGCTTTTTCCTAATATCGTTTTCAAAATATGCGGTAGTCAAGGTAACATTATTACCTGAAATGCTATATCTTATTACTCTTTCTACAATACCTTCTCCGCAAGCAGAGTTAATACGGATAACATTATATGTTAATCCGTATGACTCTATAATCTTAATAGCATCAGCTATTGATTTTGCGGTTAAGTCTGTCAAGTTTATACTTCCAATATTTCTTTTTCTTTATCAGCTAAAATCTTTTCCAGAGAAGCCACATATTTATCAGTTATTTTTTGGACTTCTTTTTCTTGAGTGGCTAATTCATCTTCTGTCATGCCTGCATCTTTTTTAAGCTTTTTGAAGGTTTCAAGCACGTCTCTGCGTTCGTTACGAATAGTTACCTTAAACTCTTCGCCTATTTTTTTGACGTTTTTTACCAATTCTTTACGGCGTTCCTCTGTAAGCTGAGGGAAAACCAATCTGATTACTTTTCCGTCATCGGTAGGAGTAATACCTAAATCTGACGCCATTATTGCTTTGGTAACGTTCTTTATTGCAGAAACATCCCAAAGTGTAATTGTAATCATTCTTGCTTCAGGAACACTTATATTAGCCATTTGATTTAAAGGAGTAGGTGTTCCGTAATAATCAACCATAATCTTATCCAAAAGATGGGGATTGGCACGTCCTGCTCTTATTTTATTCATTTCGTTTTTAAAGCTATCTAATACTTTTTCTAATCTAGTCTCAAATTTTTGTAAATTATCTTTTATTACTTGAACATCGGCTGTCATATTAACAAACCCCCTGATTTTATTATTCTATTAATGTTCCTATATTTTCGCCTAAAGCAGCTTTTACAATACCTCTTTCTTCTGACAAAGCAAAAGCAATGATAGGTATTTTGTTTTCCATACACATAGTTATTGAAGTTGTATCCATCAAAGCTAATCCCTTATTAATAACATCCAAATAAGAAATTTTGTCAAACTTCTTGGCATTAGGATTTTTTCTGGGATCTGAATCATAAACTCCGTCTATGTTTTTAGCCATAAGAATAGCATCTGCTCCGATTTCGGCAGCTCTTAATGCTGCGCCTGTATCAGTAGAAAAATACGGATTTCCAGTACCGCAAGCGAATATTACTATTCTGCCTTTTTCAAAATGTCTTATAGCTTTTCTTAATATATAAGGTTCTGCAACTGCAGGTACACTTATAGCTGTCTGTACGCGCGTTTGAATTCCTGCCTTTTCACATGCATCTTGTAATGCCAAAGCATTGATAATAGTAGCAAGCATTCCCATATGATCGGCTGTCGTTCTGTCCATATTTCCGCCTTGTCTGCCGCGCCAGAAGTTTCCGCCGCCGATAACAATACCAATTTGAATACCCAATGAATGTATTTCTTTTAATTGGCGGACAACATGGTCAACCATGCTGGGATTAATGCCAAATTTATCTTCACCTGCTAACGCTTCGCCACTTATCTTTAACAAGACTCTATGTCTCATACCTTTCTCCTTAAGTTATTATATCAAAAGATATTGTGCTTGTTAATAATACCTTTTAAAAAAAGGACACAAAATCTTTTAATTATTGTGTCCTTGCGGTTTTTAAATTATTTCTTTGCGTTAGCAACTTGCTTAGCAACTTCTTCCGCCAAATTATCTGACCGCTTTTGTAGTCCTTCACCAACTTCATAGCGGACAAATCTTCTAATCGCTATCTTTTCGCCTATCTTACCAGTAGCTTCTGCTACCAAATCCTTGATGGTCTTGGAAGGATCTTTTACATATTCTTGCTCTAACAAGCATACTTCTTTGTAGAACTTTTTAACTCTGCCTTCAACCATCTTATCTACAACAGCAACAGGTTTTCCTTCATTTAATGCCTGCGCTTTTAATATTTCTTTTTCTTTCTCTAATTCTTCAGTAGGAACATCTTCTACATTAAGATAAAGCGGATTAGCAGCTGCAATATGAACAGCTATATTGTGAACTAACTCCTTAAACGCATCGCTTCTTGCTACGAAGTCTGTTTCGCAGTTAACTTCTACCAAAACACCTATTCTTCCGCCAAAATGAATATAAGATTCAACAAGACCTTCAGCAGCGATTCTGTCTGCCTTGCGATTAGCAGCAGCCTTGCCCTTTTCTCTTAATATTTCCATTGCTTTTTCCATGTTGCCATTAGCTTCGGTGAGTGCATTTCTACAATCAACTATGCCTGCACCAGACTTGGCACGCAATTCTTGAATATCCTTGGTCGTTATCATTGCGTTCTCCTTTTTAATTATAGATTTATGATTATTCGTTAACTTCTTCTTTTTGCGCTTTGCTTTCTTCAGCTACTTCTTTCTTTGCGCGCTTTTTGGGCTTTTCTTCTACTACCTCTTCTTCATCATCAACGGGAACTTCATCAAGATTTTGAAGTAGTTCATCGCCTAAGCTTTCCATTGTTGCTTGTTCTTCAGTAGCGGTAGTACCTTGTTCGCCTTCACGCGCCTCGATAACAGCATCTGCAATTGCACTTGCAATCAACTTAACTGCTCTTATAGCATCATCATTGCCGGGGATAATGTAATCAACTTCATCAGGATCACAGTTAGTATCAACAACACCGACAATAGGAATCTTCATAGAACGTGCTTCTCTTATAGCGATATGTTCTTTTTTGGGGTCAATTACAAAAATAACTCCAGGCAAAGAACGCATTTCTTTGATACCGCCAAGATTGAATTGCAACTTGTCGCGTTCAGCTTTGAGTTTTAGAACTTCTTTTTTTGGCAACAAATCAAACTCACCCAATTTCTCCATTTGGTTAAGCTTGTTAAGACGATCAATTCTAGAACGGATTGTAGCAAAGTTGGTTAAAGTACCGCCCAGCCATCTTGTGTTTACATAAAATTGTCCGCAACGTTCAGCTTCTTGCTGAATAGCTTCTGCAGCTTGCTTTTTTGTACCAACAAATAAAACAGACTTTCCTTCTTGTACTTGCTGTTTTACAAAAGCATAAGCTTCATCAATTAGTTCTACTGTTTGTTCTAGATTGAGAATGTGAATATCGTTACGAGAGGTGAAAATATACTTTTTCATTTTGGGATTCCACTTTCTTGTGGGGTGTCCGAAATGAACGCCTGCCTCTAATAACTGCTTCATTGAAATTACTGGCATGAAAAAAATCCTCCGTTTTTGCCTCCCCGTGCGATAATAATTTCGGTCATAAACTTTTGAATAAAATCAAAAGCAACGAAAACCGTATCGTCATCGGGTGTGTAATTTTGACTTTTATAAAAAGCCTTATAGATTATAGCATAAAAAAAATTGCCTAGCAAATAATTTATTGCCAAATCTTAATAATATAAAAAGCATTAGGTCCAATTTCTGGCCTTAATGCTTTTTATATTATGTAATTTAGAAATACTATTCTTCTTCCTTATTGTTTTCTTCTTCAACAGCCTTAATATAAGCCTCATATATTTTGTCCAACAACTCTTCATCAGTTACAGGTTCAAAAATATCGTCTTCCTCGTCTTTGGCTTCCAGCATTTTCAAAACGATAACTTCATCTTCTTCAATGCCTTCAACTTCTTCGACAGGCTGAAGCATTGCATAAAAATCATTGTTATGTTCTATGCAGGCTATCTGATAAAAAGGCACTTCATTCTCCTCTTCATCATACAATGTAATTATTTCTCCACTGTCTTCGGGTAGCAAATCTACCACAAAATCTTTCTTTTCTTCAGACATAATACAGTCTCCTTTTTCACTTAAAATTAGTATAGATATTTTTAACTGTTTTTATTTGTTTTGGGACTGTCCAAATATCTCTGCAAAATATTTTGTGCAGCCATTTTGTCTATCAAAGTCTTACGTTTCTCTCGTCTGACATTGCTTTCTATCAAAATCCTTTCTGATTCGATAGAAGTCCATCTTTCGTCAACGTATATGATAGGCAAATTAAATCTTGAGGCAAGCTGCTCTCCAAACTCTTTGGTCAGTTGTGCACGCTCGCCCAAAGTTCCATCCATATTAATAGGAAGTCCTATTACTATATTATTAACTTTTTTTTCGGTAATAATTTTTTCAAGATGTTTAAAATCTTCTTCCAAAGTTTTCCTATAATAAACTTCTAAAGGGTTTGCTATAATTCCCAGTTCATCACTTATAGCTAGTCCTATTCTTTTGTCGCCATAATCTATTCCAAGAGTTCTCATATATGTAGTCTATCATAAAACAAAGCATATTACTATTAGAAACATTGGAATATTTTAAATAAAAATATCAAATCCTTTTTATTTATAGTTATTAAAACATGTCCTATATCCAAAATATGTAATAAATAATATTTTTATTAATACTTATACTAGATACAGCAAATAAAAAAGGAGGAAATCTTTTATGCGCACATCAATGATATTAGGTTTGGCTTTAGGTGCTCTTATCGGCGCTGCTTTGGTTGAAGGCAACTCTCCTGTTTCCGAAATGGTTTCTAAAGGCAAACAGAAAATAAAGGATAAAATCACCCAGCTAAATGCTTCAATGAACTAAGACTCCTTAAATAGTAAAAAAGTTTCTAAATAATAATCTTTTTTTGATAACGATACAAGAAATTCAATTAATCTTGTATCGTTATTAAATTTTTTATACAAGTTATTAAAATTTTTTATATCAAGAAGTTTAATAATTATACTTTAATGTGCTAAAATTGATGTTGCTGTAAAAGCAGGTTTTTTGGAGTTTTTTATCGAAATTCAATAGATTTTAAATTCTGATACCAAAATAAGGAGATAGTTTATGAATGCCTATGTAAAAAGTGTTATAGCCAATGTCAAGGCTAAACACATCAATGAACCTGAGTTTGTACAAGCTGTGGAAGAAGTTTTGACTTCTATTTCCCCCATGATTGACAAGCATCCCGAGTACGAAAAAGTCGATTTGATAAATCGTATGGTTGTACCCGAAAGAATGTTCACTTTCCGTGTCGTATGGATGGATGATGCTGGCAATTATCACACCAATACCGGTTATCGCTGCCAATTTAATGGCGCAATAGGTCCGTACAAGGGCGGTATTCGTTTTCAGTCCAACGTATATCCCGGCATTATTAAGTTCTTAGCATTTGAACAAACCTTCAAAAACTCTTTGACAGGAATGCCTATCGGCGGCGGTAAAGGCGGTTCTGACTTTGATCCATCAGGAAAATCAGATGCCGAAATTATGCGTTTCTGCCAGTCCTTTATGACCGCATTATACAGATATATCGGACCAGATGTGGATGTACCCGCTGGAGATATGGGTGTAGGCAGCCGAGAAATCGGTTATCTATACGGTCAATACAGAAGAATAAAAGGTGTTTGGGAAAACGGTGTTTTGACTGGTAAGGGCTTATCTTATGGCGGATCATTAATTCGTCCTGAAGCTACAGGATACGGCGCCATGTATTATCTTGATGAAGTCCTAAAGACCAAAGGCGAAGAAATGAAAGGAAAGACAATTGCTATATCTGGTTATGGCAATGTTTCTTGGGGTATCTGCAAAAAGGCTATGCATATGGGCGCTAAGGTTGTTACCATTTCTGGTCGTGATGGTTATATCTATGATCCGGACGGCGTATCAAGTTCTGAAGAAAAAGTCAATTTTATGCTAGAAATGCGTTCAAAAGGTCTTGGCATTAAGAGTTATGCTGACAAATTCAAAGTTAAATTCTATCCTGGTGCTAAGCCTTGGGGTGTAAAGGCTGATATTGTTATGCCCTCCGCCACCCAAAACGAAGTTGATTTGGAAACCGCTAAACAAATCGTTGCCAACGGCGTTAAGTATTATATCGAAGTCGCTAACATGCCTACTAAGAACGATGCGCTTAGCTATCTATTGTCACAAAAAGATATAGTGGTTGCTCCTTCAAAGGCAGCTAATGCTGGCGGCGTAGGTGTTTCTGCTTTAGAAATGTCTCAAAACTCTGAACGTCTTGTTTGGACACAAGAAGAAGTTGACGCTCAATTGAAAAAGATGATGATTAATATTCATAAAGCTTCCAAAGAAGCAGCTGAAGAATATGGACTGGGATACAACCTAGTAGCAGGCGCAAACCTTGCAGGTTTCAAAAAAGTTGCCGAAGCTATGATCGCGCAAGGCGTATTTTAAAAATAAACTAAAAAGGCCCCGCTATCAAACAACGGGGTCTTTTTAGAAATTTTCAATATATTTACATAAAAATTTTTTCAACTTTGTCGCTTCAAATGATTGAAATTATCTATAAGATATGATAATATTGTTCTTGCTTTTAAAACTGCTTGCCGAAGTGGTGGAATGGCAGACGCGGCGGACTCAAAATCCGTTGTTGGCAACAACATGGGGGTTCAAGTCCCCCCTTCGGCACCATCAATAACTACGCAAAATGCTTGCGTAGTTTTTTTATTTTATACAACAAAAAAACAACGGCTAAAAACAGCCGTCATTTTATCACTATACAATCTATATATAATTTTTCTCATCAGCTCTTAGTTTTATTTAATTGCGATAAAAAAATATTGAGTTTTAGATTTCTTTTATTTTTAATCTATTATCAAGAATAAACTTTTTTCTAGATGGATTGCCTTCGGCTCTATAAACATTGCCTTCTTTTAAGTCGTAAACTACTGACCATACAGTATCCGCATTATTTTTTCTATCATATTGACACATAAAGCCATATTTTCCTGCTAACAAATCTTTTGCAAATTCAATACTATATTCATTTTTATGTTCTTTTAATGCAGACATGGCAGTTTATTGTATCTTTCATCAGAATGCCAATCATCTATATCTGGATTTCGATATTTTTTCATCTGTTCGGAATAAAAATTGTTTGCTGTTGCGACAAAATCTTCACCTTCTTGCTGTAAAATAACTACGATATTTTCAGGATTGCATTCTACTACGGCAATCTTGCCAGTTTTATCAGCAAGAGTTATTGTCTGCGCAGAAGCAATAGGCAGTCTTTTGAGCTCTTTTATTGCTTCTTGTACAGTTTTACATTTTTCGAGTAAAAATCTTACCAGCATCCCAGCATTAAGACCATTTTTTCTTAAATGCGGGTACATAAAAGTAAGTCCTACTGCAAGCCCGTATTCGTTAACTCCATCTTCCATTTCAACATATGCAGTAGTGTTGCCATTAAAAGCATAA
>DATCJR010000058.1 GCA_036562685.1 Clostridia bacterium
TCCTTTACCCCTCGGGGTAAAGGAAACTGAAAGAACTTATTATACAAACCGTTGCACTTGTAGTTGCAATTTAAGAAATAAAATAAACATTAAGGTACGTTAAGAAGTTTTAATAAAACTCTTCAAAGAAATTAAGACTTAAAAAGATATTTGAATTATTTGATAATATTATTAAAATATTAATTATAAGGCAAATTTTCTTGTGATATAATTGTTATGATAAACTAAAATTTGCTCAAAAAAAACATAAGGAGAAAATTATGATCTCATTTAAATTTGATACGCAATTATTGATTGAAGGAAAAAATCTTTCGGAAGATAACATAAGCGATTACATAACTAAAAACATTGAAGGCGATTGCTTATTGGTTGTTGGCGATGATGAATTGATTAAAATTCATTTTCACACTAATACTCCTTGGAAAGTACTTGAATATTGTGCTTCTTTGGGCGATATTCATGATATTGTTTTAGAAAACATGGAAAGACAGTCTAACGGCCTAAAAGGTTAATCAAAAAGATCAATAAGATATATAAAAAGAGAAGGCAAATGCATATGCCTTCTCTTTAATTTTTCATCAATAATAGATTATTTTTTAACCTGTTCTTTTAATCGTTTGATTGCAACATTGCATTTTTTGAATACTTCTTCTTGACTTATACCTATATTATACTCACCATTTTCATATAAAATCTTACCTTTAACCATAGTAAGAATTACATTTTTTGATCCGGCAGAATAAACAACATTATTAATAATGTTATTAATAGGCTGCATATTAGGACAATCAAGACTAATAGCAGTCAAATCCGCATCTGCTCCTACCCTTAGCACTCCAGAAGCATTGCCCGTAGCCTGGGCTCCAAATAGTGTCGCCATTTTTAATACAGTTTTTAAAGGCACTGCTGAAGCATCTTTGTTAATGGCTTTCGACAAAACAGCTGTAAGATATATTTCTCTAAACATATCAAGTGTATTATTGCTTGCAGCGCCGTCTGTTCCAATCGCAATCTTCAAACCCTTTTTCAGATAATTGTCTATATTGGCTATGCCGCTAGCCAATTTTAGGTTGCTAGAAGGATTGGTAACAGCCCAAACGTTTTTTTGAATTAATAGATCTATATCTTTCTCATCCAAATGTACGCAATGATATGCATTTCCGCCATAGTCAAATATTCCGTTTTGAACAAGATATTGAGGCGGTGTCATGCCATATTTTGAAATACAACTCTCAACTTCATTTTTAGTTTCTGATAGATGCGTACAAACCTCTGCTTTATATTTCTTTGCCAAGGCCGCTACACCTTTAATCAATGTGTCGCTTGCAGTATATTGCGCATGAAATCCTAGTTTATATGAACAAAGAGGAGAATACGAGTTGTATTTGAGATACTTTTGCTCAAGATAGTCTAACTTTTCATCCGTTTTCCCATCAAGATCCATTGCAGTGCCTATCCCGACTACCTTAAAGCCTGAATCAACGCAAGCCTGAATAACACTCTCTTGATGAAAATACATATCAGCTATAGAAGTAATCCCACTGGACAGATATTCCATAATTGCAAGACGGGTACCAAAATAGCAGTCTTCTTCAGTCATATGATCTTCAATGGGGAAAATATATTGATTTAACCAAACATCCAAAGGTTGGTCATCACAATAGCCTCTTAATAAAACCATAGGAGAATGCGTATGACAATCTGAAAATCCATGCATAACAACAGCATTATGCATGTCAATATTTCTATCCCATTTCTTTGAGTTTTCACAAGAACTGCCTATATACTCAATTTTGCCATCATTAATATGTATTTCTCCAAAAACTATTTCAAAATCTTCATTAAGAATGTAGGCATTATATAATCTTATATTCATAAATTTAACCTATCGCTTTAACTATTTCTTTTATCAAATTTCCTGCTTTTTGAATATTCTTTCCTACTGTGTTATTCACATCTTCCGATGTGATTATGTCATTTGAAATTCCTGCAGCGTAATTGGCTATAAAAGACAATCCGAGAACTTTCATACCGCAATGACGTGCTGCTATAGTTTCTATTGCTGTACTCATTCCAACAGCATCTGCGCCCCACAGCTTAAACATCTTGATTTCGGCAGGAGTTTCAAATTGAGGTCCAGAACATTGTAAATATACGCCTTCTTTTAACTCTATATTTTGAGATAAAGCAATTTTTTTGGCTATATCTCTCAAACCAGCGTCATACATATATGTCATATCCGGGAAACGAATTCCAAAGCTGTCATCGTTTTTTCCTATAAGCGGAGAAGGCACATTAAACAAAATATGGTCTTTTATTAGCATTATTTCACCAGGTGTAAAAGTTATGCCACCTGA
>DATCJR010000059.1 GCA_036562685.1 Clostridia bacterium
TATAACAAAATCAAGACTTTGTATGAAGTCGGACTTGGATATATAAGACTGGGACAGCCTGCTACGACGCTTTCAGGCGGCGAAGCTCAAAGAGTGAAGCTTGCGACTGAACTTTCTAAGCGCAGCACAGGAAAGACTGTTTATATTTTGGACGAACCCACTACAGGACTTCATATGGCTGACGTTGACAAGCTTATATCGGTATTACAAAGATTGGTTGCCAATGGCAATACAGTGATAGTAATTGAACACAACCTGGACGTAATAAAAGTTTGCGATTATATCATAGACTTAGGTCCAGAAGGCGGCGAACACGGCGGTCAGATTATAGCACAAGGTACTCCTGAAGAAGTTGCTATGGTAAGCCAAAGCTATACTGGACAATTCTTAAATCAAATTTTACATTTAGGATAAAAATATGAATGAAAAAGAAATTTATCTTGCTGGCGGATGCTTTTGGGGTGTGGAAGAATTTTTTTCTAACATTTCTGGAGTTGTATTTACCCAAACAGGCTACGCCAATGGAATAAGTGAAAAAACAACATATCAAGACATCAAGAAAACTGACCACAGCGAAACTGTATATATAAAATACGATACAGATGTTTTGAGTCTTGATAATTTGCTGGATTATTATTTTATGATTATTGATCCGACCAGCATTAACCGTCAGGGCAACGACATAGGCAGACAGTATAGAACAGGCATTTATTATACTGATGACCAAGATGTGGAAGTCATTAGATCAAAGATTCAAAAAGAACAGCTCAAATATACTAAGCCTATCGTAACCGAAGTTCAAAAGCTTAATAACTTTTGTCCTGCCGAAGAGTATCATCAACAATATCTCAAAAAGAATCCCACAGGCTATTGTCATGTGGATATGAGTATTTTGGATAAAATCAAAGGTTAATTATAAAATATTTTCTATTTTTGGCAAGAAATTGCTCAGGATCATTTCGCAGTTTTTTATTATCGCAGAAGCTGCGGTGTTGGCCATATTATAATCATTTTGGTTGATGTGCCTGTTGAGTGCATTAATTTTGTAGCTTAGTTCATTGAGTTGAGAATGGGGCAAAATTGCGTGCATGACAATTTTGTCCTTATCCCACTGCTTTTCTAGGTCATCAATCAATTTTTTGTTTAGCTCAGTATCGATGTTTTGCTTATCTTGTTCCATATAGGCATATATATCCGTTATGCCAGACTTCAAGACTTCTATCTTATCGACAAGATAATGCATTTCCCATATCGATGCCCCTATTAAAATTCCAAACACTAAAATAGCGATTATAGTCCTTTTCATTTTTCACACTTATGTTTATTTTTGGTTCTTTTTTAGTTCTTTTATATTGGTAGTAATATACTTGCCTTTTTTGGGCTGAATATAAGTTTGACCGCTATTGTCTGCATAAGCAAGGACAATCTCTTTGATTTTCTTGTTGGCTTTGGACTTTATTATTTTTTCTAATTGATCTTTTTTGATATTAAAATAATCTAGATTAATAGGTTTGCCGTCTATGATAAGAGAAACAGGCGGAGTCTGTTGCTGCGGTTTGACTTTGATGTCCGAAGGCTTGAGCGGCGCAAATTCGGCTTTTGGAATTATACATAACTTTCCGTTAGTTTCAAACATTGCATAATATATTTCGGACAAATCAAAATAGCCTGCGCTTCTCGTAGCTTCCATAAGATCGTTAAGATTCATATTAAGCTGTTTTAACGCTTTGTAGTTGATTCCGTCTGGATTGATTACCATAATGCTATGTCCGTCTATCAATGCCCTGAATTTTAGCGACTTTCTTGATAAAAAAGAAATGAGAAAATGCATCAAAAACAAGGATAATATAGGCACTATGCCATAGATTAATGGTATGCCGGGATCAGACATAGGCACACAGGCAACCTCAGCAATAATGTATGTAATTACAAGTTCGATAGGCTGCATTTCTCCTATCTGCCGTTTTCCCATAAGCCTTATTACAAACAAAACCAAAACAAGTATTATGACTACTCGTATAATAATAGTAAACATACTTCTAATATGTGGAAAATTATGGATTTTATGCCAAATCTAAACAGGAGTTAAAACATTGACAATAAAATGTACATATTAAATAATCATATTCAATTATCATTGCTTTTCTTGAATTATTGAAGTATAATGAATAAACATAAATAAAATTAAAGTTTTAACGCCAAAGGAGATGCCCGACATTGAGTAAGAAACAACACCTTACTCAACAGGAAATTGCGCCTGGCAATAATCAAACGCAACCTGTTGAGCAAAAAACAAAAAAAGGGGTTGCGTATTTTTTTCATCTTGACGCAACTCGCCGCGTTACATATATAGCAGTATTGATTGCCTTAGCGGTAGTGACCAAGATGTTTGGTATTGATTTGCCTTCGGGAAAAGTAAGCTTGTTTTATATTCCTTGCTATCTCGCCGGAGCTTTTTTTGGGCCTATGTTTGGTTTTGTTACAGGTTCGGTGGGAGATTTGTTTGGATACATAATCAAAGGCGGAACGCCTAATCCCGTTATGACCATTGGAAATGGATTGATGGGTTGGATAGTTGGTTTTGTATTTATGATTTTGCCCAAAATTCGTCCTGAAATTAGACTAATTATCGGGGCGTATATTTCTATGATAGTATGCACACTGGGTATCAATACTATCGGACTTGCGGTTATGTATGGCAGTCCATCATTAAATTTGGTTCAGAATTATTTTGCACAGCTTTGGTATGGAGTGATTCCCAGATTTATCTTCCAGCCGATAGTAATAACCATTAATCTTGCTATTTCGGTAGGACTGTACTATGTGTTAAAAAGATATCTAAAAAGGTTTGTAAAATCAGAAAAATAGCTCTTTAGAAAAAAACCGCAGATTTTATTGATCTGCGGTTTTTATTTCTGGGATGCTATTATGTTGGATATTGGCTGTTTTTTGTAACTTTTTGAGTTTATTTTCGTATCCGCCTTTGGTTCCATCGCCGATATTTTTTTCTATGGCAATATTGCATAATTCAATAGCTTTCTTAATATTGTCAATAGACTCTAGATTAATTAGATATTTAAGATAAATGCTGTTTTCTTCTAGGTTAGAAAAATCTCCAAGCTTTTGGTAGCAAAGGTCTTTGCAGTATTTTGAAGCTAGAGGATCGTGCCTTAAAGAATAAAATAGTTTTATTTCTTTGTTGATTATGTAATTGTATGATTTTTGGTCATAATAGTTTGATTTGGCGAATTCAAACATCTTGTATATCAAATCCAAGCTGATTTTGTCCTTGTAATGTGAAGAAAATCTTACAAAATCCTTAAAAAACGGCGCATTGTTTTCATTGTTTACAAACAGTATTCTTTCAACTCCCGTCTTTTTTCCTGGCTCATAAACAAACCAGTTGATAAATTCTTGTTTAAGTTTTTGATCTAGCGAGTTAAAAAATTCTTTAAAATAATGGTCATTGATTTTTTTTATGCTAAACTCGTTTCCAAAAATTTTGTTCCATATAAAAAAGCTTATAAGCCATAAAACTCCAATTCCAGCGATAATCAATTCTATGGTTAAAGCAATATATTGAGCTAAATTAGATAAATACATAATTAAATAACCCCTAAAAGTTCCAACCTAAAAAAATATCAATTCAATAATTATCTAGCTCAAAACCATCAACATTTTAGCACAAAAAGACTTGATAGTCAAAATTAATTTTAAGATTATAAATAAAGTATTAAAAGCAAACAAAAAAAAGAACGATAAAAATCGTTCTTTTTGATGTATCATGACGAAAATTAGTTCATTGTGCCTAATATGTCACCATATTTTTCTTTTTGCTGTTGGACCTCTTGCTGAGGCGCATCCTTTGTTTGATAATATCCGCGGGATTTCATTGCGTTAAATATGCTGAATTGATCGTCTGCGCAAGAACTCATGTTCTGGTCAAGAGTATCTCTTAATTTGGGGCAAGATGCTTCAACTATATAGCTTGCATAGTTTCTTACTATGTCTTTTTCTAAAACCAACATGTCTTGCAACAAATCTTTTTCTTGAAATGTACTGTTCATTTGTTTTCCTCCTTAGTTGTGACTGGCAAGATAATCATTGAGTGCGGTATAGCGTGATTTATGGTTTTCTGCCAAAACTTTGCACTGATCTTTTAGTTCTTGTTCTTTGAATTGCTTTTCATATAAAGAAGACTTTTTGTATGCTAGTTCTTCTAACAACATCATTTCTGATAATATTTCCAAGTCTTTGCTTGTTAGTTTTTTGGGCATTTTATTGACCTCCTTTGATTTCTTTTTTTAGTATAAGTACTTTTTTTGAATTTAT
>DATCJR010000060.1 GCA_036562685.1 Clostridia bacterium
GTACTTCAGTAGCCCCTGCATCTTTGAGAATTTTTATTATATTGGCACACGTTGTTCCGCGAACAATAGAATCGTCAATTAATATTACCCTTTTGCCAGCAACGTTATCCCTTAGGACATTGAGTTTTATACTCACGCTCATTTCTCGTTCGGCTTGTGTGGGCTTAATAAATGTTCTTCCTGTATATCTGTTTTTTACAAGACCTTCGCCGTAAGGAATACCGCTTGCTTGTGCATATCCTACTGCAAAATTGAGTCCCGAATCAGGCACTCCAACAACTATGTCAGCTTCTACAGGATGAGCTTTTGCTAATAATTTGCCGGCTTCTACTCTAGAATTATAAACGCTTACGCCGTCTATAATACTGTCAGGTCTTGCAAAATAAATATATTCAAACACGCACAATGACTTTTGGGGATCATCGGCGTATTTTATTGATCTAAATCCGTCTTTGTCTATTATAACCATTTCGCCCGGTTGGACATCTCGCACAAATTCAGCTCTTATTACATCCAAAGCTGCAGTTTCACTGGCTAAGATATAAGAATTTTTTAGCTTTCCTATACACAGCGGTCTAAATCCCTTAGGATCTCTAATTCCTATCAGCTTTCTAGGACTCATAACAATCAAAGAATAAGCACCTTCTAACTTTTCTACTACTTTTAGCATTGCTTCTTCTATTGAATGGGTTTTTGTCCTAGCAATGGCCGCCAAATGCATTATTACTTCGGTATCAGAAGATGATTGGAAAATCGCGCCTTTGTGTTCTAGAAGATATCTTAATTCATTAGCATTAGTTAAATTGCCATTATGAGCTATTGTAAGCGTGCCCTTAACATAACGGCTCACTAACGGCTGACAGTTTTCTCTTAGTGATCCGCCAGAAGTAGAATACCTAACATGACCTACCGCTATTGAACCTTTTAGCTGGGCTATGTTTTCTGTGTTAAACACTTCGTTTACTAAGCCCATGTCCTTATGAACACGTATTAGTCCATTGTCGTTAACTGCAATTCCGCAACTTTCTTGGCCACGATGCTGCAAAGCATAAAGTCCGTAATAGGTCATTTTGGCTACATCAAATCCATCAAAATCAAAAAAACCGAAAACACCGCACTCTTCTTTGACTTTATCAAAAACCATTGCTTTTAGCCCAACCTAAAAAGATTTTATATATAAAAAATATATAATTCAGGATTATTCCCACTCTATAGTGGCAGGGGGTTTTGAGGTTATATCATAAACTACACGATTGATTACACGTAATTCATTGACAATTCGTGAGCTTACACGCTTTAGTATATTATGAGGTATTTCTGCCCAGTCGGCTGTCATAAAATCAGTAGTTGTTACAGCTCTAAGAGCCAAAACATAATTATAAGTTCTTTCATCTCCCATTACGCCTACTGAACGCATATCTGTCAATATGGCAAAATACTGATTAATGCTCTTGTCAAGTCCAGCCAAAGCAACTTCTTCTCTGAATATCGCATCCGCTTCTCTTAAAATATCAAGTTTATCTTTTGTTACTTCGCCAATAACTCGTACAGCCAATCCGGGGCCAGGGAAAGGTTGTCTATAAACCAGCTTTTCAGGCATTCCAAGTTCAAGTCCAAGCTTTCTTACTTCGTCTTTAAACAGACTTCTCAGCGGCTCAATTATTTCTTTAAATTTGATGTTTTTGGGTAATCCGCCGACATTGTGGTGGCTCTTAATTACAGCACTTTTACCCAAACCGCTTTCGATAACATCGGGATATATAGTGCCTTGAACAAGGTAGTCAACTTCGCCGATTTTTGCCGCTTCTTCTTCAAATACGCGGATAAACTCTTCGCCTATAATTTTTCTTTTGGCTTCAGGATCTGTTACACCTTTTAGCCTGTTTAAAAATCTATCTTGGGCATTAACTCTAATTAGATTAATGTTTTGCTTATTTTTGAAAAATTCTTCAACTTCATCGCCTTCGTTTTTTCTCAATAAACCATGATCCACGAAAATGCAGGTCAGGTTATTGCCTATAGCACGACTTAACAGCATTGCCGAAACTGAGCTGTCAACTCCGCCGCTCAATGCGCATAAAACCTTCTTGTCGCCGATTTTGTTCTTGAGCATGTCAGCATATTCACTGGCATATTTGCTCATCTTCCAATCAGCATTAGCACCGCAAATATTAATTAAGAAGTTTTTCAAAATCTTAGTTCCTTCTACCGTATGGTTGACTTCGGGATGGAACTGTACTCCATAAATCTTTAATTGGTCATTAGCGATAGCGGCATTGGGACATGTATCCGTATGTGCTATTGAATAAAAGCCTTCAGGCAAAACTTCAGCCTGATTTGTATGGCTCATCCAGCAGTCTGAATTTTTCAACACACCTTCAAATAATTTGTGTGTGTTATCAACGGTCAATACAGCCTTGCCGTATTCGGATTTTGATGCAGGAACAACCTTGCCGCCTAGCATTTGTGCGATCAGTTGCTCGCCGTAACAAATTCCTAGTACTGGTATTCCCAATGAAAAAATGCTTTTGTCGGGCTTAGGTGCATTGTCTTCAAAGACATTATCAGGTCCGCCCGTAAAAATAATACCTATGGGATTAATGCTTTTGATTTTTTCGATACTCGTATCATAATGCAATAATTCGCAATAAACATTGCATTCTCTTACGCGTCTTGCAATAAGTTGATTATATTGTCCGCCGAAATCTAAAATAATAACTGTTTGTGTGTTCAAGTTCGTTTACTTCCTAAATTAAAAAAGCTATTTTATTTTATCAAAATTAAATGTTTTTCTCAACTGATTAATAGCATGCAACAAATAAGTTAATTTTAACGATTATATAACAAAATGTCCACTTTTTATCCTTAGAAAAAAACGAATCTTTTTATACTAGAGATAAGTTTTTACTAAAATAAAAAAATCCGCCTGAACTTTCAGGCGGATATAATTAATTTTTAATTATTATTTTCCCAAAATATCTTCTATTAAGTTATATAACTTAGTTAATTTTCCATAAGATACAATCTCATAGGTGTAATAATCTATATCTGTTTCCATAGCTTCTTGGTCAACAAGATATATCTTAAATGAACCTATTTCATTGCTTGTGTATCTTACAACAAAATAAACAGAATCATAAGTTATTTCAACGCCGTCAATCTTGGCGGTCTTTTTAACCGAACCTTGATTATCTAAATATCTAAAAACAATCAAGTATTTTGAGCCATTCTTAACTGAAGATGATTGCGCAGTGATTGCTTTTATATCGTCAGCTTCAAGCTTCTTATATTCGTCTTTATCATCAGCATCAACTGCTAGTTTAGCTTTTAAAAACCATTTGTTTTCCAAAATACCGCTCAATGCCGAAAAATTGGTAGCATCATTATATGTGTTAAAAAGTTTATTTAAATCATTTTCTGATGAAGTACCGGTTATAAGCTCTTTTGTCGAAGCAGATGTTTTGCCGAATCCGCCTTCAGAAATTATCTGAATAGAATAAGGCTTGTCAACTTTAGGTGCCGGATTGGTACGAATCAAACCAGTGGTTACAAAAAATGCCACTATCAATACCACTAATGTTATCCAAATTGTGTTCCCAATAATTTTCCCTGTTTTTCTCTTTGTTTTTGCCATATTTTTCAATCCCTTTGGGGTTAGTATATATGATTTTTTGTTTTCAGTCAAACCAAAAAGCACTTTTATATTATTTAGTGCTTTGATTTTATAAAAAATAAAAATTTTCAAAAAATTAGTGCGATAAAATTAATTTTATCGCACATTGTTTTTTTATTTTATCTTTATTATGCTTTGCTGCCTTGTGTATTGGTAGGACGAGCAACTGCTTCATTGGCTTGTTTTGCACGAAGCTGCAATCTTTCTTCCAAGCCTTTTTCAATTTCTTCCAAAGGCTTTCCGGCCATCAAAGCATCAACTTCTTCGGCATAAATGGTTTCTTTCTCTATAAGTAGTCTTACCATTTTGTCCATTACATCGCGATGTTCATTGAGAACTTTAAGTGCGGTTTGATGTCCTTTGTCCAAAATCTTTTTAACTTCAGAATCAATTACTGCAGCTACTTGTTCGCTGTAATTATGAACAGTTTGATAATCTCTGCCTAAAAATATTTCCTGAGTAGAACCAAGATAAATAGGACCAAGCTCCGAACTCATACCCCATTCCATAACCATCTTTCTTGCGCGTTCAGTTGCGGCTTGAAGGTCGCCCACAGCACCTGTGGATATATCTTTTATCACTATTTCTTCGGCAGCTCTTCCGCCCATCGTCATGGCTATGTCATCATACAGCTTATTTAAAGTCATATGTGAATCATCATTTTCAGGTCTGGTCATTGTATAACCTGCAGCTCTTCCTCTAGGAATTATAGAAACTTCATGAACAGGATCGCAATGAGGCAATACCTTGGCTACAATAGCATGACCTGCTTCATGATAAGCGGTAATACGCTTGTCAACTTCGGTAATAACTCTGCTCTTTTTCTGAGGTCCCATTATGACTTTGTTGATACCTTCGTTGATATCAATCATATTGATAACTTTTCTGCCTGCGCGCGCCGCCAAAATAGCAGCTTCGTTAAGCAAGTTTTCTATATCTGCGCCAGAAAAACCGCTGGTTATTCTAGCTAAAACCTTGAAATCAACATCTGAACCTATAGGCTTATTTCTTGAATGAACTTTGAAAATCTCTTCTCTGCCTCTTACATCAGGAATGTTGACATAAATCTGTCTGTCAAATCTTCCTGGTCTTAGCAATGCGGGGTCAAGTATATCTGCTCTGTTGGTTGCAGCCATTACAATAATTCCGCTGTTAGTTTCAAATCCGTCCATTTGTACCAACAATTGGTTTAAAGTCTGTTCTCTTTCGTCATGACCGCCGCCTAAGCCTGTACCTCTTTGACGTCCAACAGCATCAATTTCGTCTATGAATACTATACAAGGCATATTCTTTTTTGCGTCATCAAACAAATCTCTTACACGAGATGCACCAACACCGACAAACATTTCTACGAAATCAGAACCGCTTATTGAAAAGAAAGGAACATTGGCTTCGCCTGCAACAGCTTTTGCAAACAATGTTTTACCTGTTCCGGGAGGGCCCACTAACAATACACCCTTAGGAATTCTTGCTCCAACTTGTTCAAACTTTTTAGGATTTTTCAAAAATTCTACAATTTCGGCTAATTCAGTTTTTTCTTCTTCGGCACCTGCAACATCAGAAAATCTTACTTTCATGTTCTGATTAAGTCTGGCTTTGGATTTAGAAAAGTTGATCGCCTGTTTGTTGCCCTGATTAAGCATTCTATATACAAAAAATGCCATAATCACCAATATTACCACTCCGCCTAGATACGGCAGATATGACAATATAGAACCTGCATTAGGATCATTAAACTCAAGAGAAAAGCCGTAATTGTTCTTTATATCTAAAATTGAAGTTATATCTTTTTCATCTTTTGTATCAAACTCGCGTATAAGATCATCTACAAATTCTGCTCTGCTAGGGACATTAAAAACATAGCTATATTTATTACTGGAAGCTTTTTCTTTGGCTTTTGCTTGATATCCATCTACATAAACATATTTTATTTCGCCTTTTACTATTAGATCAATTGCTTCGTCATAGGATTTGCTTTTGGGTTGGTTGCTGAACATGAAAATTCCCACTAACACCAAAATGCTTAGCACAAGCGCCGCTGTAACTATAATCCCTTTTGTGCCTGTTTTCAAATTATTCCTCCGTTAAAAATCACTTAGGATTTGGTAATCGTTATTTTATCATAAATCATATTACATATCAATGATATTTATGTCACAATAGGTTCAATTTAATTCCACAAAACCTAAAACCAAAATGAAAAAAGTTGTTAACACTTTATCTATATTGATTATGATAACATGTTTTTTTAAAAAATAAAATATAAATTAAATCTTTATAAAACAAGTTGACAAAACTGTAAAAGAATAAAAAACATAAGAAACTAAAAGCAATAATAGCTACTAATGCTATGTTATAAAAACATAAAAGACTATTATTGAGTTATAATCCTTAAAAAATAAAACCTAAATTAAATCCAGGTTAATGCTTTCGCCGTTATCTGCGTCCTGATACATCATCCAATATCCTTCGCCGTAAGGTTTGTTTTGATCAAGTGCAAGCCATTTACAATAACCTTGTAGTTCTTTTGGAGGATTGACCGAATATTCGCCAGGAACACCATATCCTATATAGTCAGGACCTTCGCCAATCAACCCAATGACATAATACTGATCTTTTGCAAGCTCCACTTTTACCCAATAAGTATCGGGCATTAACTTATTAAGCCGCTCTTCGGGCGGACTTTGCTCAAAAATCTTATCAAGGCGGTCTTTTACGCTTTCAAAATATTTTCCCTCTTTTGTCTGCTCCTGCTCCTGCTCCTGCTCTTGCTCTTTTTCATTTTGCTCATTCATGTCTTCCGCCGCCGCCTCTTTTTTTATATTATTTGAGTTGTTTGTATCTTTTAGCTTGATATTGTTATATCCGCCCCAAGACGAAATATATCTGGGGTATTCATCAACATCTTGTTGTTTTTGCGAACTGATGTCTTCTATATTATTATGCTCTTTATTTTTATACGTTTCAAATTGCTCTTTATATGGAGCTTGAGATATTTGTGTTTGATATTCTTCATGATAATCATATTGATCATATTGTTCTTCTTCTTGCGTCTTATAAAAACTATTTCTTACTGTATTGTCTTTATATTCATCAACAAGCTCTCTTGGCACTTCTTCAAATGCCTCATAAAAGCCAGTTTTGTTTTGCGCTAAAGAAACATCCAACGCCGCAGCCGCACTTTCTTTTTGAATGTCTCTAGGTTCCGTTTTGGGCGGATAAAAGGCGACATCTGAAATTTTATCGTCATCATAATCTGAAATTGCATCATCAAGCACCTTGGATATTTTCGCAACTGTTATTTTAGGAACTGCTACGGGTTTGTAAACACTGCCATCATGGCTTGCCCTGCCTAAGACAGTGCCCGAATTAATATTTTGGCTTTCTTTATTTTTTATTTTTTCATATATGCTTTTTGGTGCAGTTTCCTGATATTTTACGGTATAGTCTTTTTGAGTTTGATTAGTTTTATTTATTGGCTGAACTTGCTGTGTTTGAACTGTCGGTTTAGGAGCTTCTTTTTGGACAATGCTAGAATAAAGTTCTTTTTTGGGTTCGACCTTTTCAATTTTGCCTGCAAACATTTTTGGACGAGTAATACTCTTGAATCCGTCTAAAATATTGGTTTCCCACAGTTTTTTTGCATTGTTTGCGCCCCATGCGATAGGTATGATGTTCTCTTCGCTTATATAGCAAAGAACGCAATACATATTGCCTTTTATATCTATTTCTCCCAAAGAAAAAGTCGCGCTTATTTTGCCTTTCAATCCTAACCTTTCCACATATACAGGACTGGAATCTGAAGTTATGCCAAAGGCAAAAAGACCTTTTGCTACATCTTTTAGATTGAATATATCAACGGTGCATTTGGTATTTGGTCCAATTTGTTCAACAGTTGCCACGCCCTTAACCGCACCTGTTCCAAAACCCTTGGTTACCTCGCCCAAAATAAGAATTTTTTTAGCGTAACCCATATTTTATTTCGCTCCGATTATACAAAATACTGATCAAAAATAATAGAATAATACATTTTTATATATACTAACATATCAAAAAATATATACGATAATTTTGAAAGAAATTAAAATATATTGTCTAATTTTAGTTTTCAAAAAAATTTGACAAGAAAAAAAGAGATAGTCATAACCACTATCTCTTTTATAATATTTATTAATCCTTAATATGTTTTACTATATGTTTTACGCTTTTTCCAAAACAGCTTTGATACGTCTTACGCCTGCGGATGAACTTTCCTCTTTTTGGATTTTGAATTTGCCTAGTACTCCAGTATGGGTTACATGAGGTCCGCCGCAGATTTCTTTTGAAAAGTTCCCAATGGTGTAAACCTTTACTTTTTCGCCGTATCTGCTTTCAAATACTCCCAAAGCACCGCTGTTTTTTGCTTCTTCTACGGTCATTTCTTCTACTGTTACAGGCAAGTCTTTGCTGATAACATCATTGACCATTTTTTCAACTTTTTCAAGCTCGCCTTTTTCTACTTTGCGTCCGAAAGAAAAGTCAAATCTAAGTCTTTCTGCCGTGATATTGCTGCCGCGTTGGAAAACTTCTTCTCCCAAAACTTTTCTCAAAGCTGCTTGCAATAAATGCGTTGCGGTATGGAGTTTTGTCGTCTCTTCGCTATGGTCAGCAAGTCCGCCTTTAAATATTTGCTCAGCACCGCTTTGGGATTTTGCCTGATGCGCTGCAAATGCTTCGTGATAACCTTTTTCATCAACTTGCAATCCATGTTCTTTTGCAAGTTCTTGTGTCATTTCCAAAGGAAAACCATAAGTATCATAAAGTCTAAACGCGCTTACACCGTCAATTACATTGCCCTGAATGTTTTTAACCGTACGCTCAAATTCTTTCAATCCTGTATTGAGCGTGCGTTCAAAACGTTCGGTTTCCATTTCAAGTTCTTTTATTACCTTTTCAGCATTAACTTCAAGCTCGTTATATACATCTTTATATTGATCAATTATAGTCTGAGCAAGTTCTGTTAAGCTCTTAGAATTCAAATCCAGCATCTTGCCATATCTTATTGCTCTTCTTATAAGTCGTCTTAGAACATAGCCTTGGCCGACATTGGACGGTGTTACGCCGCGCTGGTCGCCCAAAATGAATACTGCTGTTCTGATATGGTCAGCAATAATTCTAAATGCCTTTAAATTTTCGCCTTCGTACTTTTTTCCAGATAGTTCTTCTATCTTATTGATGACACCTTGGAAAACATCAGTTTCATAAACACTTTTCTTGCCCTGCAAGAAACACAAGGTACGCTCTAAGCCCATACCTGTATCCACATTTTTTTGGCTAAGGGACGAAAATTTGCCTTCGGCATCCTTAAAGTATTGCATAAATACGTCGTTCCAAATCTCCACATACTTGCCGCAATCGCAAGCAGGCGAGCATTCGGGAGAACATTTAGACTTGCCTGTATCAAAAAACATTTCTGTATCAGGTCCGCAAGGTCCGGTCAGTCCTGCAGGTCCCCACCAGTTGTTTTTCTTAGGGAGATAAAAAATATTTTCACGTTTAATACCGCATTTTTCCCAAATCTTAGCAGATTCTTCATCTCTAGGTGCGTCTTCATCTCCGCCAAAAACTGAAACAGCCAAATTATCTTTATCTATTCCTAGATATTCAGGCGATGTCAAAAATTCAAAACTCCAAGAAATCATTTCTTCCTTAAAATAATCGCCCAATGACCAGTTACCCATCATTTCAAAAAATGTAAGGTGTGTAGCATCTCCTACTTCGTCAATATCGCCTGTTCTTACGCATTTTTGGATATTGCAAAGTCTTTTGCCTGCTGGATGTTTTTCACCCAAAAGATAAGGCACCAATGGATGCATTCCTGCTGTTGTAAACAAAACGGTAGGGTCGTTTTCAGGAATTAATGATGCCGAACCTATTACAGCATGACCTTTATTTTGATAAAATTTTAACCAAATATTTCTTAATTCTTTACTACTTAGTCTTCTCATCTTAGTGTATATCTCCAATAATTATATGTCGTCTTTGTATGCTTTAAATATTTTGTTTAATGCACTTCTTAATGTGGAAAATTTGAATGCGCCTATTACCGCCGCCAATTTGTCATTGCTTGCGGTAAACTCCAATCTTTCTTTTCCTGTTTCTATATTGATTTCATCTGAAGTTGCGCGCTTTAGCTTTTTTAAAATATCATTTACACTCACTAGTTCATCTGCAGTAATATTATAGTCCCCAGCAGGATGTGAATGCATCAAAAATTCATTGATAATTTTCAAATAATCTTCTATGTATATTGCGGACAAAACAATGTCTTTTTCTACACTTAAGTCCTTGCCTTGAGCCGCGCGGGATATAAGCGAAGTAATTACACTGTCAGGCGCGTCTTTTCCGTACACTTCAAAACTTCGCAAGATATAGACAGACTTGTCTATTCTTGCCATATTGGTAATATTAAACTTAGCCTGTCCATAAGAGTCAAGCGGCATATATTTTGAATGTTCGGTTTCCTTAAATGCCTGCAAACCATTGGTAGTTTCTAGTTCTCTAATATTAGAAAAAACCAGCACTTTTTTCACATCATAAGCTTTTGCTAATGACTGAATATTTTTAAACATGATGATATTGATAATTTCTATTTCTTTATCAATTTGATCAGGACGTCCAGAAACTTCGGCAAAGTGCAGGATCGCGTCAAATTTCTTTTTTTTAAAAACAGGAATAAGGGTTTTTATATCACTTATATCTGTACTGCTGTCAAGTGCTGTAATTTTATGTCTTTTGGCGTATTTTTCGCAAAAGTTTTTTGCGATATAATTATCCGCTCCTGTTATCAATATCTTCATATTTATTCCTTAATGGTTATACTTTGTAGCTGTCCTTTAGTCCTACTATATGATTAAATACATTGGTCTTTGAATCACGACAATAATAAGCATTGCGTATAAATTGATACGGAACACCAACTTTAGCATTTTCCAAAGATTTTTCAGCTACTGCGTTAGCAAAAACTGTCTTTGATTTTTTATTAAGTCTTTCAGAAAAGTCTTTTTTTGATCCGTCATCAGGATCTAATAAATAATCATAATCAACTACAGTGCAAGGATAATTATTTTTGCAATCCACAAAATGAATTACACCTTTTACCTTGAGACCACTGGTGTCTGAGCCGCTTTTACTTTCAGGGAAATATGTGCATTTGAGTTCTATCGGCTCTCCCTTGTTGTCTAAAACAACATCGTCGCAACGAATTATATAAGCACCTTTCAATCTGACCATACCGCCTTTAATAAGTCTATGATATTTGGGCGGCGGTACAAGCTTGAAATCTTCTTTTTCGATATAAACTTGATTGGAGAAACTTATCTCTCTATAACCTCTTTCGGGGTCATTAGGATTGTTTTCCACTTTTAACATTTCGGTCTTATCTTCAGGATAATTGGTTATTGTAACCTTTAACGGCTCTTTTACAACCATTGCCCTGTCTGCTTTTTCGTTGAGATAATCTCTTATGCAATGCTCAAGCAATCCTACATCAACTTCTGAGTTTGCCTTGGATACGCCTATTAGCTCGCAAAATGTTTTCAGCGCCTCAGCGGGATAACCTCTTCTTCTGAGTCCAGCCAAAGTAGGCATTCTGGGATCATCCCAGCCGTCAACCACACCTTCATCTACGAGTTTCTTTAGATAGCGTTTTGACATAATAGTACGAGTAAGGTTAAGTCTAGCAAACTCATATTGATGAGGTTTTGGATCAAATTCACATTCATTGATTACCCAATCATACAAAGGTCTGTGGTCTTCAAACTCCAAAGTGCAAATAGAATGACTTATCTTTTCTATTGCATCTTCTATTGGATGTGCAAAATCATACATAGGATAAATGCACCACTTATCGCCTTGTCTATGATGATGAGCATGCAAAACCCTATAAATTACAGGATCGCGCATATTGATGTTAGGGCTTGCCATATCTATTTTGGCTCTTAGAGTCATACTTCCGTCAGGATGTTTTCCTTCGCGCATCTCTTCAAAAAGCCTTAAGTTTTCTTCTATACTTCTGTCTCTATAAGGGCTGGGCTTGCCAGGCTCAGTCAAAGTTCCGCGATATTCACGGATTTGGTCGGGCGTCAATTCACATACAAACGCCTTGCCTTTTTTTATAAGCTTGACAGCACATTCGTACATGATATCAAAATAATCAGATGAATACAAAATATCGCCTTTAAAGCCAAGCCATTCTACGTCCTTTACTATAGACTGACAAAATTCTTCATTTTCCTTTTCTGGATTGGTATCGTCAAAACGAATGTTGCATTTTCCATTATATTTTTGTGCCATAGTAAAATTAAGGCAAATGGATTTTGCATGTCCTATATGAAGGTATCCATTGGGTTCAGGCGGAAATCTTGTAATAATTTCTTTTACTCTTCCATTTTTCAGATCATCTGTTATAATTTCTTCAATAAAGTTCATCTTGTTTACCCTTACGTAAATGATTATTAATTATATTTTTGACTGTTTAAATTATGTTTAACCTAAAAGAGACCTGTTATCTTGCCTTGATGATTAATTGTCATCTTGGTGGCATTGGGTACTTTGGGTAAACCAGGCATAAGCATTATATCCCCAGCTACCGCTACTATAAATCCTGCTCCCGCTCTTAACTGCAAATCTCTTACAGTAATTCTAAATCCTTTGGGTGCACTCAAAAGATTGGCATTATCACTTAAGGAATATTGTGTTTTCGCGATGCATACAGGCAAGTTATTCAAACCGTCTGTCTCAAATTTTTTGAGCTGTTTTTGAGCTTTTGGCAAGAAATCCACACCGTCAGCGCCATATATCTTTTGAGCTATTTTATTAATTTTTTGTTCTATTGCATCGTCAAGTTCGTATGTAAAGTTGATTTTGGTTAAAGGCTGATCGCATTTTTGAGCTACTGCTTTTGCCAAATCCAATCCACCTTTTCCGCCTTCAGCAAACACCGATGCTTCTATAGCTTCAACACCAAAGTCTTTGCATGCTGCTTTTATAAGCTCAATCTCTTCTGGCGTATCGGTGTCAAATTTGTTAATAGCCACAACACAAGGCAGTTTATATTGATTAACAATATTAGACAAATGCTTGGTCAGATTAGGCATGCCTTTTCTTAATGCTTCAAGGTCTTGTGTTTTCAAATCTTTTGCACCGCCATTATACTTTAAGGCACGCACTGTCGCAACCAAAACAACACACGAAGGCGTCAAATCATTGGTGCGGCATTTTATATCCAAAAACTTTTGAGCGCCCAAATCAGCGCCGAATCCTGCCTCTGTTACTACCATATCTGCAAGTTTTAGGGCACTTTTTGTGGCAATTACACTATTGCAGCCATGAGCTATATTGGCAAAAGGTCCGCCGTGAACAAAAGCAGGAGTGCCTTCAAGAGTTTGAACAAGATTGGGTTTCAAAGCTTCATACAATAAGATTGCCATTGCTTCAGATGCTTCCAAGTCTCCTGCAGTTATAGCCTTGTTATCCTTGTCATAGCCTACTACAATTTTTGAAAGTCTTGCTTTTAGGTCATCAAAATCAGAACTTAAGCAAAAGATTGCCATTATTTCGCTTGCTGCTGTTATGCTAAAACTCTCTGTTCTGTTTCCTATTACCGAATTGCTGTCATATACAATATTGATATTTCTTAATGCTCTATCGTTGACATCAAGACATCTATTCCAAACAACTGTCTTGAAATTAAGCTTATTTCCAAAGTAGATATGATTGTCAATCATCGCTGACAAAAGATTGTTAGCTGCGGTTATCGCATGAAAATCGCCTGTAAAATGCAGATTTATGTCCGACATAGGAGCAAGCTGGGCATATCCGCCGCCCGCGGCTCCTCCCTTGATTCCAAATACCGGGCCCAAAGAAGGTTCACGAAGGGCAAGCATTGTCTTGTATTTTAGCTGCCTTAATGCATCAGCCAAACCTATGCTTATCGTGGTTTTTCCTTCTCCGGCAGGAGTAGGGTTAATAGCAGTAACCAATATGAGTTTACCTTGTTTTTCACTCTTTACATGGTTTACTTTTGCCTTATACTTACCGTATAATTCATAATCTTCAGGATCTAATCCCAACTCATCGGCAACTTCGGAAATAGGACGCAAAGTCACCGAAGATGCAATTTCGATATCCGTTTTCAATTTTTATCTCTCCGAAAATTAATATTTTTATAATATCATAATAGACAGTAAATTGCAAAAGTCTTGTGAGCGTTATCAAAATAAGTAATATCAAAAACGAAGATGACTCAAAACTTTTATTATATTAACAATGTTAAAAACTGGTCCAAAAATTATTACCAAAGCAGATACAGCAACAGCAATTATCAAAAAGATTTTTTTGCCTTGAGATACTTTTTTTATATTAACTGCACATAAAATAATGTTTATGGCTAGAATCATTAGCCATATAAAATTTAATACACAAAACATTAGAATTAAAAAATAAATAGCTATTTCTATTTGCACGTATTGTCATTATTTTTTCTTCTTTCTTACTTCCGTTCAAAATATATTCAGGTATTTGATAAGTTTGCTTCATAGTATTATCCCCTAAAAATACTATATTACAAATACTAATATAGAATAGTTTATCGCAAATACTATTATAGTGATAATCATTTTTGATGTGAAAATATGTTGTTTTAAAATTTGATATTAACTAAAATCTTAACATATGTAAATATGTGCATATGAAAATATAATGAATCAAAAAGGGGATTGATTAAAATATGCGTTATTTTTCATATGTTTTTCTATGACGCATAGTATTATGAAAA
>DATCJR010000061.1 GCA_036562685.1 Clostridia bacterium
TCCCATAACTTTGAGGCAGCACCAGTAAAGAATTCGGTAAACCATTCATCGTTATAGGTATATACAGTAGGTCCGACATGACCATTGCCTGTTACGCCTGAAGCGACATCTAACAATAACTGCTTGTTTTCAGGCTCCAAAGTTTTTCCGTCCTTGTCTTTGATTTCGTTGTTTAAATATGCGCCCTTTGCCATGGATTCAATATTGGGAATTTGAGCTCCGCTTTTAACCAAGAACTCCTGTCCTTCTTCAGATAATGATAGATATTTGATAAATTTGACTGCTTGATCAACCTTTTTTGAGCCTGAATAAATTCCGTATCCAACAGAATCCACTCTTGCTTTCCATTTGTCCTGACGTTCTGCCATTGATGAATTGGCATAAGCGTTTGAACAAGGCCAAGGCATAAGCACATAATCCAAAGTATCTGAAAATGTATTGAAATATCCTATATCCCATGTTCCTACAGGATAGAAGACAAGCGAACCTTCGGTAAAGAGTTCATATCCTGTTTTGGTTGAGCCTATTGCATGTGCATACCATTTTGAATTGAGTTCCAAAAATGCGGTATATGCTTGTTTGAATTCTTGGCTTTCAAAATTAACCTTAGTATTGTTGTCTTTCAAAAACTCTCCACCGTTGCCCCATACATAAGCCATAAGGCACATATCTTCCCAGAATGCAGTGCCATAAACAGGCTTAAGCGCATCTACGGTGTTATTAGAACAAAGATATGCCAATGCTCCAAATTCGTCATATGTATAGACTATTTCGTTGCCGTCTTTGTCTTTTTGTCCAGGAAGTCCAGGGAGCTTAACCTTGTAAGTGCCGATAGCTGTGCCTTGTCTGTTTCTTACGGTAAGGTCAACGCCTTCCCATTCGGCCCATGGACCATGGACTTGTTCGTTCCAGATATACGGCTCAAGTCTAGCCATAACATTTTCATTTTCATATATCAGCTTGCTGTTAAAGCCTAGAACATATTGAGAATAATCTTTGGGCAATGCATATATATCGCCTGTGATGTTGTTTTTTCCGTCATATCTGAAAAAGTCTATTGCCTGTTTCCATATATCTTTTACATCGTCTTCTGTAATAAGCCCTGCTTGAGTCAAGTTGATTACTGTCTTTTGGTTGGCATGTGCGCGTACATCGCCCGGTCTTACATAAAAGACATCTGCCGCTGTTCGGGTTTGAAGACTTGAGTTCAACAGATCAAAATAGTTTTCTTCTTCTACAGTAAACTCAACCTTAATACCCGTTTCCTGCTCAAATTTTTTAATAAGTTGTGAATATATTGCGGCTTCATGGCTTTGGGCAAAGACAAACACTCTAAGCTTGTCGTTTTTGCCGCAGCCTGACAGTCCAAAAACTGAAATCAAACTTATTACGCAGATAAACAATGCGGTTAATTTTTTTAATAATTTCATTTTATTACCTCACTTTTTTAAGGACGGGTAAATTCAGTGTAATAATTGTAGTGATTGAATGTGTGCCAATGTTCTGTTATAGCGTAGTCTGCATCAGGATAGAATACATTGCCTATTCCGCTTGAACCTTCATTGGGATTGCCGCATTCCAAAATAAATCCAAATGTTCCTTTCTCGGGTACATTGAGAGCATACCAAGGGAAAAATGCTTCAAAAGTGAAAGTCTTAGGATCTTGAGAACCTGCGTTTCTGGTAGGCACGCCTTCGGCATCGACAAGCTCGCCTGTGTAAGCGGTAGTTGCTATAAGGTCATAGCTTCCTGCTGCACGATTTTCATTGTCTATACCATAAGCTGTCTGAACCGCGCCCAAAATATCTATAAAGAACCATTTGTCCTTATCTGCAGTAGGTTCTGTTCTCTTAGAGTTGTTTACATCAAACCTTATCTCTACATGATCGCTATAATACGGGAAATCAGCATAGTAATATTTGAGATACTGGCTTTGAGCAAACATATAAATATACAATCCGTTTTGACCTAAATACACATAAGCTTCGGCTGTCATTTTGCCCTTATTGGCATTTTGAGCATAATCTCTGGTAGCTGTAAAATAATACAGATTAGGATTGTTTTTTACATTTTCCTGAGTATAGAAATCGTCTTTTTGAGCATCAATTTTTAGATTGTTTTCCAAAGCAACTTTTGTTCCAAAACCGTATGCTGATAATGTTCTAAACTCATTAGGTGTTGTATTGGATCCGGCTACATTAAATCTTTGTGTACCTACAACTGACCACATATCAGCCTGCGCAAAAGATACTTTATAAACATCTCTTTTTGAGAAATTAAAATTCTTATATGACATAAAGAATTCTACGGTATAGCCCGGATCGATATTCTTTTCGCTTTGAGGTCTTTCAGTCGCTTTTTGATTGCGCTGTGATACTGTTGTACCTTCTTTTATTACTGCTTTACATGCATCAAGTCCATACTTGGTGTTTAGCTTAAATGCAGAGCCATTGCCTATAAGCACCTGATTGTATCCTTCAAGTGTTGCCATAATATGATAGTCATCGCTCATAGGCGTAGCTCCGCCGTCTGCTTTTGTATCTATAAACAGCTCTACCCTATCGCTTTCCAATATATAAGGCGAACTGTCTTTTGCGTTTTCATTTGGATTAGCTTTATAAACAATAGGATCATTGACATCGAAATAAAAATACAAACCTTTGTCTCCGATATAATAGCTGACCCTCATCTGACCTTCAACACCGTATTTTTGATCAAGCGTTACATACTTTGCTCTTTCAGTTTCGTCAAGCAGCCCGTCAATAGTAAAACCAGCTTCGGGTGTGTCAAATCTAGATGTATCCACTTCTTTGCCGTCATCAACATAAGGATCATCAATAATTACTCCGCCGCCATTATCTTTTTTACAGCCTACAAGTCCAAAAACAGGCATTGCTAAAATCAAACTCAAAAGTATAACTAATAATCTCTTCATAATTCCTCCCTTTATTTTTGTTTGATAAACTCTTTTATCTACCCTCATAAATTTTAAAATCTTTTTGCAAGCGTGAATAAAGGGATTAGTTATTCACGCTTGCATATTGTTGTTTTTATTCTGATTTTTTGGACTTTTTGCTGAAATAGATGCCAGCAGCAACGCCGCCGCCAATTACTATTACGCCGCCTAAAGAACCAAATACTATTCCTAAAATCATTCCAAGGTTGCTTTGTGAACTGTCAGGATTTTTTACGCTGTTATCAAATTCAAAGTTGACAACATAAGTTACATAAGATCCGTCTTGCGCATAAACATCTACGCTGTAAGATGTTTCTGTCAAAACTTCATTTTCTGCGCTCTGTCCTTCTGCCAATGCAAATTCAATTACAAAATCAGAAAGATCTGCACCTTTCCAAACTTTAACTGTGGCAACCATTTTTCCATCAACAAGTTCAAAATCAGTAAACTTGAGTTCTTTTTGGAAATCGCTGTTCTTGCCGCTGTATAAGATTGAAAGATTTTCAATTTTGGTGTTATTGTCAACCAAGGTTACTTTTACCGTATAAACATTGCTAAAGCCGTTAGCTTCAGAAGTTATAGTATAGGTAATGCTCTTGCCGGAAACCGTACCTGCTACAATTTTGCTAGCATCAATAGCTCCAGCGCCGTTCGAAGCTACAAGTTTAGGGAAATCGTTGGCTGTAGGATTGGTTTTAGCTGAAGAATACTCAACTTCGTAAGAGAAGCTTCTGCTTGAGAAGTTAGGAATATTAGCGGTTGAACCTTCAAATTTAAGACTTGTCAATAATGATGCTTCTTGTTCTGCAACAATATCATTAATACTTGCCACAGAAATAGGTGCGTTATATACTCTGAAGTCTTTATAATATCCGCTGCCCAATAATTCTGTTGCCAAATGGCTTCTGCCAAAGCCTATATCAGAGTCTGCCGAAACAGCAATTCTTGAGTCTTTTACTTGAATCAAAGCGCCGTCAACATACAAAACTGCTTTTCCAGGAGTTATTTGAAGTGCTACAAGTTTATATAGATTGCTCTTAAATCTGTC
>DATCJR010000062.1 GCA_036562685.1 Clostridia bacterium
TATCTCTTAATCTAAATCTCTTTTTAAAAAGACTCGCACTTATTTTTTTTCTTGCTTGATCATTTTTGTCTTTTTCTTATTCCCTTGTCAATGTGCAAAAACGCTACCGTTCAAGTTAGCTTAGATATAATACCAAATCCCTCTTCCATTGTCAACATTTTTTTCATTCTTTTTTTGGAAACTTTTTACTTTTTCCTGTCAACCTTTCTTCCAGGGTAGCTCCCATGCCTATCCAGCACTACAGCTCGTTCCGGCTCCATATCTTAAAGCTACGTTATATTATCGCTTTATATATATATTGTCAAGCGTTTTTTCAAAGTTTTTTCCAACATTAAATAATTATCTTCCCAACATATTTATGCCGCCCGGCACAACGTGACAATCAAAATTAAGGTTAGAATATATCTCCCCGTCCAATTCAACTCTATAAGACTGATCATTGGTGATCTTAACTTTATCTACTACATAATGTTCGCTAAAATACATATTGATATGGCTGCCGCGCAAAAATTTGGGCAAAAGAAATTTTATTTGGCTGCGCTTAACCATTTTAATAATAACAACATTAAGCTTGCCATCAGATATATTGGAAAGCGGAGAAAGATTCATACCGCCGCCAAAATACATACCGTTAGCAACGCCTACCATAATACACTCATACGACTTAGTTTGACCGTCTATTTCCACATTTATCTTATACGGATTAAAATTCTTCAAAGCCCTAATCAATCCCCAAAGATACATCGGCTTGCCTTTAAGTCTTCTCATCGCAAGAGTATTTTTCAAAACTTCCACATCAAGTCCCGTTCCGGCAATATTAAGACATCTAAGTCCGTCTTCAAATTGAATATAATCTATCTTCTTAATATTTCCCGTCAATATGTCATTCAGTGCTTTTTTGACATTGCCCTTCTTTAATTTTGCGCAAGCTGCAAAATCATTTCCGCTTCCAAGAGGAATAAAACCAAGATTTACTTCTGACAGGTTTTGAATACCGTTAATAATCTCGTGAAAAGTTCCGTCTCCGCCTACACCAATAATATTCTTGGCTCCTGCCTGTGAAACTTCGGCAGCCAAAACCTTAGCATGCTTGGCATACTGAGTAAAATGAAATTCAAATTCAACTCCGCGCTTTGTCAATTCTTTTGTGATGTCTTTTACAGCGCGCTTTCCTTTTTTTGATGAAGAATTAATTATGATGTGGTACATGTTTCAGTCCCCCTTTTCTACTGTATTTTAGCATTAATTTAAGATAGAAGTAAATATTATAAACATATATGTTTCAAAAATGTTATACTATTATTATGGATATACCCGTTATTTTAAAAGAATGGCTAACAGATCTTCCTTTTCCGCTATATATTACAGGCGGATATGTCAGAAATACTTTACTAGGTCTTTCAACACATGACATCGATATTGCAGGCACAGTCAGTTCTGAAAAATTAAGCCAGCATTTGCCTAGCGGCGCAAGTTTTTGCATTGCAAATAGTCGGCTTGACACCTCAGTCATTATTATTAACGGCGTCAAAATCGAATATACACCTTTTAGAACAGAAAGCTATGATGCTGGAGAACATACCCCAAAATCTTCAGAATTTATTCAAGATCCCAAAACAGATAGTTTTAGACGTGATTTTACTTGCAATGCATTGTATTATGACTTAAAAAATGACAAAATTCTGGACTTTCACAATGGCATAGAGGATATAAACAATAAAATCTTGCGCGCCGTAAATTCTCCTGATGCTGTTTTTTCTTATGACGGCTTGAGAATTCTTAGAATGATTCGTTTTGCTGCTGAATTAGGTTTTGAAATTGAAAAAGACACTTTTAACAGCGCAAAAAAATTTAAACACAATCTTGAATTTATATCAAAAGAAAGAATCAGAGAAGAATTTGACAAAATCTTAGTAGCAGACACAAAATACAACATACAAGACGCGCATTATAAAGGGCTAAAACTAATAGGCGAGTTGGGAATATGGAAATATATTATCCCCGAGATAGAAGACGGTATAGGATTTGAACAAAACAAAAAATATCATTCTTACGATGTATATAATCATCTATTGGAAACTGTAAGAATATCTTCACCCCAAATCAGACTTGCAGCGCTTATGCATGATATAGGCAAGCCAGCTTCTCAAAAGAAATATGGAAACATGCATCATCATAGTGAGATAGGTGTAGAAATTGCAAAAAGAAGATTGGGACAAAGCGGCTTGAAATATCCAAATTCCACTATCACTAAAATTACAAGGCTCATTGACGCGCATATGTATGACTTAAAAGAGCAGACAAGACCAGAAAAGATGCGACTGTTTGTAGCCAAAAACTATGATATTTTGGATGATCTTGTAGAACTTGTACGTGCAGACACCTTTGCACACGCTACAGGCAAAAATGACAGAAGCGTGCGCTTTTTGAATGCAAAAAAAGAGTTAATAGAACTTAAACTTCCAAAAACTTTGAAAGAACTTAAAATCAATGGCAACGATCTTATAAATAAATATCCCGATTTACCCAGAAACAAAATAAGCATTGTTTTGGAAAAGTTGTGGGAAGATTGCATTGCTCAAAAAGTTCAAAATCAAACAGAGCAATTATTGATACACGCCAATAAGATAATTCAAAACCTTAATTAACAGGAGAGGATATTTTTGTTAAGCGATTTACACATGCATAGTTTTAATTCTGACGGTTCTGCGACTTATGATGAATTAATCAATCGCGCCAAAGAATTAAAACTAGACGCAATAGCTTTGACTGATCATGACACATTTGCAGGCGTAAACGATTTTTTGGATGCATGCAAAAAAAACAATTTGAAAGCAATAAGCGGTATAGAACTCAGCACTTATATAAACACAGAAATTCATATTCTAGGCTATAACATTAATCCAAACGCCCAGACACCAATAAAACAAGAATTAAAAAATCTGGAAGCTGCCCGTACTCATCGAATGGAATTAATATTGGAAAAACTGCGGGAATTTAAAATTAATATTTCTTTGCATGAAATTGTTGACACATTTAACACGCATTCCATTTCACGCACCCATATAGCAATTTTAATGGCCAAAAAAGGCTATGTAAAATCCAAGAAAGAAGCCTTTGAATTATATCTTAATTCTAACAGACCGGCGTTTGTAAACTTTTATCACTTTAGCCCTTTTTCGGCGATAGAGATTATAAGGCAAAGCGGCGGAGTTCCTGTTTTGGCTCACCCTGGAAGACTCAAAATCGATGAAACTGAAATACAAAATCTGATAAAAAAAGCAGTTAATGCTGGTCTTATGGGCATAGAAACTTACTACCCTGCACATAGTAAAAACATAATCACTTTGTGCAAAAAATTATCAGATAAATATAATCTTATCAATACAAACGGAAGTGATACGCATAATATTGATGATGGATTAGTTACCGACTTTGAAACCGAACAAAAAACTATTGAAGTTTTGGGGCTGTAAATGAGAGCAAAATTAAAACTCATTTTAATAATTTTTTTGACGGTGCTTGCGGTAAACGCAAGCACTTATCCTATTTTTACGGCTTTGGCAGAAGTTGGAAATGACGAGCCCAAGATTACATTGACCTATGAAGACAAAACGGGAGTTTTTTATCCCCAAAGATATAAGGTTCAATCCAAAGTCTTTACACATATATATGAAGGTCAAAAATACAACCGTTCTGCAGATTTTTCTCAAAAGCTAAAGACACTAAAACTTATAAAATCTCAAGGCTGGAGCAGCATGCAAGCATTTGAGTTTATGTTTGCAGGGCTTAATGATGATATAGAAAGATGGCTTATTCTAAACGTCAACTCTTCGCCTCAAAATGCAAAAGTAATTTTTAGACCGGACCACGACATCAAGTTTGCCATTGTAAAAGAAAAAAACGGACTGGTGGCAGACAAAGAAAAACTGTTTGATGATATCTATTCTCAATTACTGACCACAAATTCTCCAAAAGTTAAAGTCAAGACTTTGACTGTTCCGGCTGAAATAGATTCTGAATATTGCAGACAAGAGACTTATTTACGTTCACGTTTTTCAACAGACTTTTCGACATCCCCTGTGGCACGAAAACATAATATACGGCTTGCGTTAAAAAAACTTGACGGACTTGTAGTACCAAATGGAGAAATTGTATCTTTTAATAAAGTAGTCGGTCCCAGAACAGCCTATAACGGTTTTGTGGAAGCTAAGATTATTATGGGCGGACGATATGAACAAGGCATTGGCGGCGGTGTTTGCCAAGCGTCAACCACTGTTTATAATGCCGCACTTTTGGCTGACATGGAAATAATTTCAGCAAACCATCACAGCTTAAGAGTAAGTTATATAGAACCTTCTTTTGATGCTATGGTCAACGGAAGCTGGAGCGATCTAAAGTTTAGAAACAACAGCGGAAGAAATATTTATATACACAGCTATTGCACGGATACACGCGTTGTAGTTGAAATTTATGGCGCTAAAATGCCTTACCGCATAACAAGACGATATAAGATATTGTCCCGAATCGCTCATGGCGGAACTGAAAAGATTTTGGACTATGAAGGCAAATATTCGCAATATGTAAAATACAAAGGACAAACGCATATCCTTCAACATCCAAAAGACGGAATGATAAGCGAAGGATATTTGCGGTATTATAGCGGGGACACTTTGTTAAAAGAAGTCAAAATAAGAGATGACAAGTACGCACCTCAAAAAGGAATTATAGTTGAAGGCACTCTTGCTCCGCCTCCACCTGAAATTACAGAAGAAAACAAAAAAGAAGAAAATAAGATAATCGACAATAAAAAGGATTTTTTTGATCTAGACAAGATATTAAAGGGATTTGAAGATTTGCTGCAATAACCATTATTTTGTCATAACAAGAAAAATAAACAGCCCTAACCCCTATCATAGTAATAAGATTTTGGGAATATAAATAATTAAAGACTTACCCAAAGGGGGCTTGGTTATGACAAGAGAGCAGTATATCAAGAGCACAATGGAACTCAATGTTTTCTTTTCTAGAATATTCAAAGAACATTGCGTTACAATTGCAGCGGGACAAAGAAACGGCGATATGCGTGTATTGCAATCTTTGGACAGGTATAAAGTTCATTTTGAAATGCTTCTAAGCTCTGCCTTGGAAAACGGACTTAATCTAATTGATCCTCGTCTTATAGAACTTAATTGCTTTATAACCCCTTATACATATAATTGCGAACAAATGACTCAATCCTCATGTGGAATCTCTATTAACCATCGCATAAGTTCATTTGAAATTGAAAAGCTCAATAAACCTGCCCCTATTGCTGCAGGACGCCTGCCTTATGCTTATGAACGTGCATTGCGTCTTAATACAGACGGAGAGGAAATTGCAAGAGGACTGGAAGAGTTATTGACCAATATTTTGAAAGAAGTCAAAAGCGGAAGGATGTATTCTTCAGTTTATCCGTCTGTTTATGAATGCTATATATTAGAACTTAACCGTTATCAAAAAGCAATCGATATGTTAAGAACAGATCAAAAGTTTTTTTATTTTGATGAAGGCGCTGCCAAAATCATGCAGACCAATGCCGAACATATAAGAGGAATGCTTGATCCTTGCGAAATGGATGACATCAACAAAGCCAATTATTTTGCTGCTTTATTTTCTGAATGCAACAAAGATAACGATCAAAAATTTATTGAAATCAATGAAAAATTTGCGGAATTTTTACAAGATCTTATAGAAAAAATGCTTGCAAAAAAACTATCAAGCGTAATGCTGCCTTTGACTCTTGATAATATATTACGTCAAGCGAACAGAAATATAGGTTTAAAATTATCTGACTAAAACAGCAAAAAACCGCTTGAACAAAGCGGTTTTAAAAGAGGCTTTTTCTTTTGACATTTTTAGCGCGGCGGAAGTTTTTTATTTATCGTTTGATAATGTCAAATAGTTATTTGGATTGACTTGTTTTCCATTTACCAAAACTTCAAAATGAAGATGAGGACCAAAGTTTTTTTCTATACCCATAGTTGTAGAAACTTCACCTATCTTATCCCCTTGTTTTACGCTATCCCCTACTTTAACTGTGGGATTTTTTAATGACTGATAAACGGTGGATAAAGAATTGGAATGTTTTATTACAACGGTGACCCCTGTTAAAACATTGTTAGTTATAACTTTATCAACAGTGCCATCCAAAGCCGCCACAACATCAGTTCCTTCACTTGCTCCAAAGTCAATACCCAAATGGGCTGTGTAGGTGTTAATATTGGGAAAGAATATATGCTTATCCGCAATATAATCATTGATTATTGTGTACTCGCTTTTTACTGGAACGGACATTTTAACCTCATTGCCGCCAGAAGGCAAGGTGGGGTCAGACTTGTCCTTATTTAAAACCAAAGCCAGAGTGATTATTGTACCAATAGCAAGCAGACTGACAATCAATAATATATAATATAGATTTTTCTTTAAAAATTTTTTTGCTATTTCTCCGCCTTTTCTTTCTTTTTTTTCCATTTCACTAAACCTCCATTGTGAAATGGATTATTGACACAAAAAAATATTAATATACAAATTTTTTTAAATTTTCGGCAAATTGCGTTAATAGCTGCCCAAAATAATTGGCGTTCCAATTATTATTTTGTCTTTTCTTAATACAAGTTGTATATTTATATAATTATTATTAATCTTAACGGCAGGGGTCAAAATAAGGCTGGAATAGCCGTAAATATATAAGATATCATCACAAGTTTTTTCAGAAATGATTTTGACATCAAAATAATCTATAACAAAATTCAAATCTTGTATTCCGCCTTCAAAAGAAACGCTCATGCCTTCGATTTTATTCAAAAGCCTTTTTATCTTTTTAGCCTGATCAGTGGAGCAATAAACCTGATTATAAATGCCGTCGTTTATAGAATCAAGATTACGAGAATCCTTAGTATAAAAAACTACTTGCATTTGGGGATATCTGTCTTTTAGGTTAAGCAAGCTATAATCAGATATACCCAAACCAACTAAGATAAGTGCAAAACTCAAAAAAAGCAAAAATCTTTTCATGCCATAATTATTGACACAAAAAGATTTTCTTAAAATAGGATATATGATTTTTACGTATAAATTTTTTAGTTTTTTATTTAATGTTCAAAAAAAACATCAGCTCAAAATCAGTTCTTCACAAGTACCATCGCAAAAAATAATTTTATTATCTATAAAAAGACATTGTTGAGGCAACGTTGAATGCCAATTCATAAAATATTTTTTATGACTAAAATCATTCAAATCAAAAACCGCCAAAACAAGAGTCTTAGATATTCCAATTTGATCAAGTCCTGCTATTTCAAAGAAATAAAGTTTATCTTTTTGTTTATAATAAATTGGATTCCCAAATATACCTTTAAATTGACCTAGATTTTTTTCTTCTAAGATTTCGCCGTTTATATTATATGTTCTATAAAAAATAGTCAATGTTCTTTTTTTATATTTTTTTGTAAGGCATGAAAATGTGTTGTCTTGTTCATTTGCTTCTAAAAAAATCATGCCTCCTTTTATTACCAAAACCTCTTCAAAATTTTCATCATATATTATTATCCTATCTCCCTCTAATTCTACAGCAACATAATCATTAATAAAATAAATATTCTTAGTTTTATGCAGCGTTGCGGATTCAAATTCTTTTTCTAATACTATCTCATAATTATTATTGGTTTTAGTTAAGCTATATCCGCCCTCATATTGATACAAAAAATAATAATGATTGTCTTTATAATTGACACTCAAAACGGTTCCATTGTCTATAACTTTATAATTTATACAAGTATAATCTAAATTAAGAAATAAAACAGCGGCATAATAAATATGCTGTCCTTCGACATATTGAGATAATGTTCCAAAAAAGATATATTTATCATCTAGCTTTTCAAATTTGATTGGATAAAAACTATAGTAAGGATAATCATTGTATTCTGTATGTTTAAAGCTGTAATCTTCCCCTTCTTTAGTATATTCGTAAACATTAATATCGTTAAAATCAAAAGAAACGATAGTGTTTTCCAAGGTCATTATAGGAGTACCAGTAATTTCCGTATTTTTACCAAAATGCATTTCACTGTGATTGCGCCAGTTGCTTTCATCATCACATCCAAAGAAACTTAAAAAAACCACAGATAATAATAAACATAAAATCAGTTTTCTTTTCATATAAGACCTTCCTTGCGATTATTTTTCCCTTAGGGTCTTTTGTATATTACCGAACCTCTTATAAAAAAAGAGGTTCGGTAATAAATATTATAAACTTAAGTTGTACTTTATGCAATGTTTTTTTACATCCTATTATTTTTTACACCCTATTATTAATATATGCTGTAAATGTAATCTATGATAGGCGCGTATCTAGGCTGCATGTTGTGCGGTACCGCGGGCTGATTTGGAGAAGCCAATTTCTTATATTTAGCGGCTTCAACAATATCTCCAATCGTTATATAAAATTTCTTTCTATAAAAACCTTGCACATAATTAATGCTGGCATTGGGCATTTGGATATATCCAAAACTTCCGCCAATATTCATTGCCAATTGCGAATTAGTTCCTACCAATCCATCATGGTCTATGCCTATTCCTAATGTGATAGCCGCTAGATAAATATAAGGTACCTTAATAAAACCAATTTTTACATAACTTATTTGAGGAACATATAAGGTAATTGAATACCCTGTGGCCGTACCTATTGCGTATGCTTTTATAGAAGGATTGATTTTATACGCTTCATTCCAATTGGTAAGCAGATTATATGAAACACTTATAGAAGCTAGATCAGAATAAGCGTTGCAATGAGGAGCAAGACTTGCAATCCAGTCTTTAAAATCTTTTACAATCCAGAAATCAGGCAGTGCATTAATTGCTGAAGACAGCATAGCAAGTATATTGGGAAAATACGGTGTACCGATGCTTATAAGCCTTGATACATTATTGGGAAACTCTGAAGCATACATAAGATTGATAAGCCCGCCTCGGCTATGACCTATTAGATTAACCTTGGCACCGGGATCTTTTTTGAGATAGTCTATCAAAAATGCCTTAAATTCTTTATAAACAACACTGTGATAGTCTTCAGCGCTATTAGATTCGATAATAAAGATGTTATGTTTTGCAAAATCAATATCATCAAGCTCTATTGTTGAATAACTGTACTGTTTATATATGCTGTATGACACTGTGCCGTTATTTGTTCTGGTGTTAACTCGATAAAAAGTTCCGCCAACCAAACCTTTCAGCTTGTCAACAATAGTATAAGTCCCTTCGCTAAACATAGGCGTTCCGTTATTGCTCCAGTTGCTTGCGTCTCCGCCAACTCCAGGCGTCAATATCGTAATCTCGTTATCGGCCTTAGAAAACACCTGTTTTACATTGTAAGCCGGCACTATGCTATTATAATCTTCTACTACTTCTTGTTCTAATGTTTGAGCCTGTGTCAAATCTATTTCAACTACAGGTGCGTCTATATATTCTTCTGGTATTTCTTCATATATCTGTCCATCATAGGATAGTTCGCTTATAGCATTAAAAACTTCTTCAAGATTATCTTCTTGAACATAACCCTCAGGTAATTCACTGTCTTCAACATAAACTTCATTGTCTTGAGCTTGGCTTAACTTTAAAAATGAGCTTGACTTTTGATAAATTATTGCTTCCAATTCTTTTCTTAAATTTTCTTTTTCATGGTCAAGATTAAGCGAGTAATTAAAGGAAAGCATAAATACAAAAATGGAAGCCAACAATACAGAGATTAGTCGTTTAATAAAAACTTTCATGACATCACCCCTTTTTCAAAATTTTTTTTGAACTAGCCTTTATACTTTAATTACACTATAAATGGTTATATATAGATTTGGTTTTTTTGAACTTTGATGTCTATTTATGTAAAATTCTAAAAATGCTATATAAAAATTTATTTGAGCTATTGATGTGATATAATAAATACGTGAAAATATACGCTTATGCCAAAATTAACTTATCTCTTTTTTTAACAGGAACAAAAGATAATTTTCATCTTTTGGATTCCGTGATGCTAACATGCAAAAATCTAAAAGACACCATAATCATAAAAAAATCAAAAGTTGACAGAATTGAGTTTTTGGGCGATCAGGTAGACAAAATTGACGCCGATAACAACACAGTAAAAAAATGCCTAAATTTATTTAGAAAAAATACCAATATATACACACCTGTATATATTAAGGTGATAAAAAGAATTCCTATTATGGCAGGCTTGGGCGGTTCGTCTGCTGACGCTGCGGGTGTATTGCGTGGGCTATGCAAGCTGTTTAGGGTGGATATTAACAGTCCAGAAATACTAGATGCCGCCAAAAAAACAGGAAGCGATGTACCTTATATGCTGCGATCAAATGCCGCAAGAGTAAAAGGCGTCGGTGATCAAATTGAATATATACAAAATAATTCTAATCTTTATACAGTCATAGCAATGGATAGCGAAGTATCAACTAAAAGCTGTTTTGATACTTTTGACCAGTTGAATATTGCTTATTCGGATAGTGTTTATAATGACAATTTGGTTTTGGCTTTATATAAAAATGATTATGACAATATCATAAAAAATATAAAAAATGACTTATATGCCGCCGCCATTAATGTTAATCCTGATATTTTATACACAGAACAAAATCTAAAAAAGACAGAAGCGGACATTGTATCTATGACTGGTTCGGGCGGTGCATTCTTTGGCTTGACTTCAAAAAAGTCTTCTATGAAAAAAATATATAAAGCATTAAAAGGCAAATCCAAATATATATTTAAAACTGATATTTTTTAATAAAAATCATCTATTATTTATTGTTTTTCAAAATCTCCTTTTGACTTGATTCGTCAAAATCTCTTAACTCAAAATCGGCAAAAAAGGTTTGCCGTATTTTTTTATGTAAATAATCAAAGCAATATAACATTTTTTTGGAGCAAAAAAATGAAGCAAAAAATTATATATATTGTTTTGGTCGGTTTCTGTATATTATTAATATTTTTAGTAAATTTTACTATTAAAGACCCTATTTCCAACACCAAAGATTATATAAGATTACATATTCGTGCCAACAGTAATTCAGCAGAGGATCAAAATGTAAAATACAAAGTCAAAGAGGCTGTATTGTCTTATTTGACGCCAAAACTCGCGCAATGTAATGATTTTGATGATGTATATAAAATAGTACAGAATGCGCAAGATGATTTGAAAACAATATGCCTTGCTGAACTTAAAAAAAATGATTTTTATTATGATGCGTCTGTAAGCCTGCATGAAGAATACTTCCCCGCTCGTGAATATGACGGATATGTATTTCCTGACGGTATTTATAATGCCTTAATAATCAATCTAGGTACGGGCGAAGGCGATAACTGGTGGTGCGTTGTTTATCCGCCGCTTTGCTTTCTGGGTGCAGATGAAATAGGATATCAAAACATAAAATATAAGTCCAAAATCTATGAACTTATACAACAATGGAAAAACAAAAAATAAAAATACATACGAGGTGGAAAATGGTTTTTAACTATTCAAAATCTAAAAATATGAGGCTGATAATGCTGTTATTAAGCTTTGTTATGATTTGCAGCCTGACGTTTTCTTTTGATTCAAAAGTACATGCTGCCAACATAGTAAAAGGCGATACATATAGCAATATTACAGCCGTTCAAACAGTACTAAAAAAATGGGGCTATTATACCGGAGCTGTGGACGGTGTATGGGGCTCAAAAACGCGTGCTGCTGTAATCAAATTTCAGCGTGCCAACGGATTGACCGCTGACGGCATCGTAGGCTCTGCTACCGAAAAAGCGATGGGTCTAAAGCTTTCATCATCGTCTTATTCGGGTTCAAGCGGAAGAAATATTGTCAAAGGCGATACAGTCGCCAATATAAAAGCTGTTCAGACCGTACTCAAAAAATGGGGCTATTATACCGGTGCTGTGGACGGTGTTTGGGGCTCAAAAACGCGTGCTGCTGTAATCAGCTTTCAACGCACTAACGGACTTACTGCTGACGGTATAGTGGGCTCTGCCACAGAAAAAGCAATGGGATTAAATTTGAGCGGTTCTGCTGTGTCTGCTTCAAGCAACACAAGCAACGACTTGTACCTGCTGGCAAAATGCATTTATGCTGAAGCACGCGGCGAACCTTATACAGGCATGGTTGCGGTAGGCGCGGTTATTCTCAACCGTGTAAAAAACCCCAATTTCCCTAATACTATAAGTGGAGTAATTTACCAGCCAGGCGCCTTTACGGCAGTAGATGACGGACAAATAAATTTATCTCCAAACCAAACCGCAATTAACGCAGCTTCAGACGCCCTCAACGGTTGGGATCCGACCTATGGATGCTTGTATTATTATAACCCCGCTACCGCTACAAGTAAGTGGATCTGGAGTCTGCCCATTGTAATCACTATAGGAAAACATAATTTCTGCAAGGCTGCATAAGGAGAGAACTATGAAATACAATCAAGAAAAACGAACAGAGCATGTAAGCGCAAAGAACTTTGATGCTGCAGTATCATTGATATTGATATTTGCTCTTATTGCTTTGGGATTGGTTGCCGTACTTATTAATATATGGGCAAAAAACGATCGCAATGAAAAGGCACTTGAAAATGCTTATGAAAAGTCATTTTTCAATATGGCTGACAGCATGAACGATCTTGAAACCAAACTTTCCAAGCTAAAAGTCGCCAATACCTCTTCACAAAGAATGCAGCTTGCCAATGACATTTGGAAATCTACTGCAATGATTGAAGATAATTTAGCGCAGCTTCCGATTGATCATTACAGCATTTCTAACAGCTCTAAGTTTATCAACCAGCTAGGTGATTACATATATTCGCTTAACAGAAAACTTCAAAAAGGCGGTTCATATTCTGAAGAAGATATACAAAAAATTGATAATATGTTTGACCGCTGTAAAACACTTAACGACAGCATTCAAACATTATCCCAAAAGATAATGAACCAATATCGAATAATAGATCATCTTGATCAAGAAAAGCTGAAAAATGGCGATGTGAAACGAGGAAATCTGTTTGAAGCAGGGTTTGAAAAAATCAATCAGGAATCTATTGAGTATCCTGAAATGATTTATGACGGTCCATTCTCAGACGCCTTGTCAAAAAAAGAATACAAAGCGCTAAAAAATCTAAAAGAAATATCTCATGAACAAGGTATTCAATATATTTATGACAAATTGAAAGATACTGCGGATGTAAAATACTTAGGAAAAGCCTCAGGCAAGATCCAAGCTTACGAATATTCTACAACCACAAAAGATGGTATTTCTAGATATATTCAGTTAAGCGTAAAAGGCGGTCTGCCTATTACGATAAGCACAAACAATACCAAAAATGAGAATAAACTGAGCGAAGAGCAAGCCAAGAATTTTGCTCAAAATTGGGTAAAAAAGCTTATCGGAGAGGATATGAAAGGCGTTTGGATAAGCATAACCAATAATACCGCTTATATTAATCTAGCGCCTGTTATAAACGATACAATAATATATCCCGATCTAATAAAAGTTAAGGTATCTTTAACTGACGGAAATCTGCTTGGCTGGGAAGCAAATGCATATTTGCAAAACCACATTCAAAGGGAGCTTGCCCAACCTCAAATATCCCAAGAACAAGCACAGCAAAATATCAGCAACAGACTTAAAGTCAATAATGTACAGTTGGCATTGATCCCTAAAGATTGGGGCGAAGAAGTCTTAGCTTATGAGTTTTATGCAACCCATAACGACAACATCTATATAGTGTATATAAATGCCCAAACTGGTGAAGAAGAAAATATTTTGATGGTTATTAATTCACCAGACCGCGGCAATATGCTGATATAAAAAATTGTCTAAAAAGCCAAAAAAGAGCACAAGTAATTACTTGTGCTCTTTTTTTAATCAAAATCATAATAATCAAAATTAACTGGATCAGGTTTTGGCTTTTTTCTAAACACTTTTGAACTTAGCTGTATTAGATAATTGACATGCATAAGATTGACCGCCATGGCAAGAAGTCCGACTATAGTATATATCAAAAAGATAAGCTCGCTTTTAAACCACTTGTTGCTGCTGAATATTACACCGCTAAACTCATTGCCAAATAACCGTGTTATGATTAAGCTGGTAATAAAAAAGACGACAAAAAATATTTCAAAGCCTATAAAAACTTTGAGTCTCTTTTTTAGATGCATTCTATATGATCTTTTTTTGGAAATTTTATTTTTGCCTTTATATAAATTTACCTTAAAAATTAATTCCAGCTTATCAACATAAACATAACTGCATATCGCAATCAAAAAAAGTAATGCTTGCACAGGTATGCTTAGTGCTGTAATTTCTTTGTTGATTAATACACCATGATTGGGAAAAGCAATACAGCCGCACATAAACAAAAAAAGAATCGCACTTAAAAAAAAGCATATCAAATAAAGGACATGAAAAAATGTTACTTTTCTTTTAACTAATCTAGGATTGGATCTACGGCCTGTGAATTTTATCATTTGTTTTTTTACCAATAAGCAATGCCAAAAATGACAAATACCTAAATCAAAAAAAATTTGTAGAAATTTCCCACATTACCTATTTTAGGTATAATTTTTCATAATGTCAACAATAAGTGTATAGTTTTATACAAAAAGATTGTATAGCTTTATCAAATATTTTTAATAATGTAAAAAAATCCCCCATGAAATCATGAGGGACTTTTATTAATTTCTTATTATTTTATGCTTTAGGACCTGCGTTTTTAATAGCAGCGTCTATATCGCTGTATTTGCTAAAGTTCTTTACAAAGTCTGAAGCAAGCTTCTTAGCTGTAGCCTTGTATGCTTCTTTATCTTTCCATGTGTTAATAGGATTCAAAAGATTAGCATCTACATTGGGGCAAGTCTTAGGAATATAAAGACCAAAATAAGGCTCTTGTTCGTACTCTACCTTAGAAAGGCTTCCGTTTAATGCTGCAGAAACAATAGCACGAGTAACTTTTAAGCTCATACGGCTTCCTACTCCATAAGCTCCGCCTGACCAGCCGGTGTTGATTAGATATACATCAGCGCCATATTTTTCAATCTTTTCGCCCAACAAGTTAGCATAAACGCTTGTTCTTAAAGGTAAAAAAGCAGCACCAAAGCATGTTGAGAATGTGGATTGAGGTTCGGTAATTCCGCGTTCGGTACCTGCAAGTTTTGAAGTATATCCGCTTATAAAGTAATACATAGCTTGTTCTTTGGTCAACTTTGCCACAGGAGGCAATGCGCCAAATGAATCTGCTGTTAAGAATATTACTGTGCTGGGATGTCCTGCCACTCCAGGTATTACAGCATTGGGTATATAGTGGATAGGATAAGAAACACGAGTATTTTCTGTCTTAGAATCATCATCATAATTAGGATGACGGTTTTCGTCGATAACAACGTTTTCTACAACAGAACCAAATCTAATAGCTCTGAATATTTCAGGTTCTTTTTCTTCGGTCAAACCTATGCACTTAGCATAGCAGCCGCCTTCAAAGTTGAATATACCTTCGTCGCTCCAGCCGTGTTCATCATCACCGATAAGTCCGCGATGAGGATCTGCACTAAGAGTGGTTTTTCCTGTACCAGAAAGTCCGAAGAACAATGCAGAAGAACCATCTTCCAATGACACGTTAGCTGAGCAGTGCATGCTCAAAATGCCTTTTTTGGGCAATAAGTAATTCATTACAGAGAAAACACTCTTTTTCATTTCTCCGCAATATCTTGTTCCTGCTATCAATACAACTTTGTGTTCAAAGCTCAAAATAATTCCAGCTTCTGAATTAGTTCCGTCTGTTTCGGGAACCAAGTTAAGTCCGGGTGCGGAAATAATAGTAAAGTCTTCTTTAAAATTATCTAATTCACCTGCTTCGGGACGAATAAGCATATTGTACATAAATAAGTTATGTGAAGCAAATTCGTTGATAACTCTTACGCCAATGCGGTTATTTTTGTCTGCGCCTGCAAAGCCGTCAAAAATAAAGATTTCACGGTTGTTAAGGTAAGAAGTAACCTTAGCCAAAATTCTTTTGAAATTTTCAGGAGAAATCTTTTTGTTTTCATTTCCCCATGCAATTTCATTAGTAACAGACGGCTCATCTACAATAAAACGATCTTTAGGCGAACGGCCTGTATATTTGCCCGTGCTGACCAAAAGTGCACCGTTATCCATAAGTTGTGCGTCTTCTGCTTCAAGCGCCAATTCTGTCAATTCAGCCGGAGTTAAGTTGCGATAAACTGCCAAGGGATTCAAAATCCCCCATTTTTCAATGCCGTAAGTGTTCATTAGCATCCTCCAAAATTTATATAATTTTTGTTTCTTCGTGGATAAAATATAAGATGGATTTTGGTTCTTTAGTCTTTTCAAATTCCATCAGAAAAAAAATCCAAATTCTTCCGCATTTTAATTATGCCACAAGACACACTTGGTGTCAAAGGATTTTAATTCTAGCTCATTTAATACCAAGAGTATTAATAATATGTGAATTTCTCAAAAATTAATCCTAATACTTTTTTCAAAAAAACACAATAGGAAAATTTGTCAAAATTATATTAAATATTATTGAAAATAAGTCTTGACAAATCATAATATTAATTATAAAATATATAAGCTGATTTGATAAGATCAGTCGTCGCGGAGTGGAGCAGTCTGGTAGCTCGTCGGGCTCATAACCCGAAGGTCAGGAGGTTCGAATCCCCTCTCCGCAACCATTATATAAGCCCTTGGAAAATCCAGGGGCTTTTTTAATTTTTTCTTTAAGATTTTATAACTTAAAAAAATACCTAATTTAATGACAAAGAACTTAACTTAAAAGTTGTTGCTTATTGACCAAAGACTTGGTCTTTGCTTTTTTTGCTTAATTTTGGTCATTAAAACTCATTGACTATGTAAATAGTTTTGTTATAATATTTCTAGCTTTTTTGAAGGAATACAAAATGTCCTTAACGCTGTTGGCGGCCGTAAGTCCGCAAAAGTTAATAATAGTTGCTCTAGCGGTGCTGGTTCAATACCTGCTTGCAATGTTTGCGTTTATCAAAATTTCCAAAGTTAAAATTTCAATGCAAAAGTTTTTATTTTGGAACCTGTTGATTGTTTTTATTTTTTATATTGGACCTACCATAGCTATAATTTATGCCATAAAAAAAGTAAAAAAAGACGGAAGTGCTTTTGACGAAGAAACTGATTCTAATTTTGAGGATACACAGCAAAAGGACAAATAATAATGTCAAAACAATGAATTTGACATTAAAATATATAAATTAAACTTCAAAAAAAGCAAAAAAGTTAAAAATTGTTAAAAATTTCGTCAATAAAGACCGATAAAACTCTTTACAAGATTTCGGTAATAATATATACTAATAAAGCTATTTTTAAACGGACATCAAAAACCAAATATATTACACGCGGCGGCATAGCTCAGTTGGCTAGAGCATTCGGTTCATACCCGACAGGTCGATGGTTCGAGTCCGTCTGCCGCTACCAAGTTATGGCCCCATGGTCAAGTGGTTAAGACATCGCCCTTTCACGGCGGTAACAGGAGTTCAAATCTCCTTGGGGTCACCATTTTTTTAAATGCGGCTGTCAATACTCGGGAGCTTAGCTCAGCTGGGAGAGCATCTGCCTTACAAGCAGAGGGTCACAGGTTCGATCCCTGTAGCTCCCACCAATTGACAGCTGTATTTTTATATTAAACCTTGCTTTGCAGTCGTTCAACATGCAAAGCCAAATTTGACCGGGAGGTGAAAAAATGAACAAGTACGAAGTACTTTATATTTTGTCAGCACAAATTGACGATGCCGCTAAAGAGGCTGCTATCCAAAAGTTTTCTTCTATCGTAACTACAGCAGGCGGAACTATTGACAAACTTGATAAATGGGGCGTTAGAAAATTAGCTTATCCTATCAAGTTTAAAAACGACGGATATTATGTTCTCATGAGTTTTACCGGCGATTCCTCATTACCTGCAGAAATCAGAAGACAAATGAATATTTCGGACGAAGTTTTGAGACACATAATAGTAAAACAGGACTAAGAGGTTTTTATTATGAACAAAGTAATCTTAATCGGAAACCTCACTCGTGATCCTGAGTTGTCACAGACTTCAAACGGCATTCCTTTCTGCCGTATGTCTATAGCTGTTAATCGCCCTTATACAGGGTCTGACGGCGAAAGACAGGCTGATTTCTTTAACATCGTGACTTGGAGAGGATTGGCTGAAAACTGTCACAAGTACCTAAAAAAAGGTTCCAAGGTCGGTATAAGCGGATATCTGCAAACTCGTAGCTATGAGCAAGACGGTATCAAAAAATATGCTACCGATATAGTGGCAGAAGATGTAGAATTTTTGTCCCCCAAATCATCATCAGACAGTGTTTTTGAAGAAAACACGCCAAAAAAGAGCATAAAAGATGCGCCGCCTATTGAAGACGACGATCTGCCTTTTTAGTATAGGAGAATTAAAATGGAAGATAAGAAAAAAACTGTAAAACCTGCAGAAGAAAAAACTGCAAAAAAACCTTATAGAGTTGCAAAAAAGAAAGTATGTGTGTTCTGCACTGAAAAGACACCCATAGACTACAAGGATGTTGCACATCTTAAAAAGTTTATTACTGAAAAAGGCAAAATTTTGCCCAAACGCAACACTGGCACTTGCGCTAAGCATCAAAGAGAATTGTCTTTGGCTATTAAGCGTGCAAGAGAAATGGCATTATTGCCCTATAAGGCTGACTAATAATAATTTAAAATCAATCTTAAAAAAAGCGAAAGGAGTTTCTTTTCGCTTTTTTTGTTTTTTTTAATATTTTCTTTTTCGATTAATTTTTTTATTCTCATCATAAAAATCTTATAACAACAAAAACATAATAAAAAGATAAAGCCCGTTTAAAAAAAACGGGACTTTATCTTTTAGAATTTATGAGGGGTTAGATAATAAGCAAAATTTTAGGTAACTTCTTTTATCTTTTGGGCTAAGATTGCTTTTTGCGCCCCTTTTACCTTAGACACATAAGACATTAACCATGTTGCCAGTTTTTTTTGCATTTTTACAGGCGCGTTTTTTTGAGCTGCTTTTGTTCTCAAAGCCTCTATTACATTGTCAATTATTTCTCTCATCACACCCGAAAACTCACATTCTAACGCTGTGTTTTTTTGCAAAGCTTTTAAAAAGTCTTCGCTTGTTTCAATTTTGCCGCCAAGCAAAATATTGCAAACAACTGACAACGTAAACTCACTGTCTGCATTAGCAGAAAGCTGATAAACAGCATTTCTAATGACAGGATTTTCTATTAATAGCTTTGTAGTTTTTTGGGCAGATTTTTCAACAAACAATAACAACACTTTATCCACAATAGATATGACAACTTGAGAACTTTGCAAAGCAGATTTTTTGGACTCTAACAGATATTCCCATATCTCGCCTGCTTGCTCAAAGTCATGCTCAAGCAAAAAGGTAAAAAATTCATATACCTTTTCGGGTTCGGACAAAGGGTCAACTCGCCCGAATTCAAATATTTTATCATAATATTTGATTTGTTTGGCGTTCATATCATGTCCTGTTTAATGCGTTGTTAGTAATAATTATAGCAAATTACTAAAGCAAACAAAAGCAAGTTTTGGTCAAAATTTGAGTTTAATCGCGTTTTTATATGCAATATTTTAAATTTTTGCATACAAACTGACAATCAATTGTAAAATTTCTGCCATATACTTTAGTTGTGGAAAAAAGTATTTTGTTAAAAGTCAATGATTTAGTAAAAGTTTATCATTCTGGAGAACAAGATTTTTTTGCCCTTAAAAAAATTAATTTGGAGATTTTTGAGGGAGAATTTTGCGTTGTCTTAGGCCCTTCCGGTTCGGGAAAATCTACGCTTATGAACATAGTAGGCGGAATAGATTCAGCGACATCAGGCAGTGTTACTATAATGGGAACAGAAATAACACACCTGAAAGTCAATGCTCTTACCGAATTTAGACGCCAAAACATCGGAATAGTTTTTCAATTTTACAACCTTATTCCGTCATTGACCATAAAAGAAAATGTAGAAGTCGCTTCGCATATAGCAAAAAATCCTTTGAATATTGACGAGGTTTTGGAGGGCGTAGGCATACTTGACCAAAAAAATAAATTTCCATCCAAGCTAAGCGGTGGTCAGCAGCAAAGAGTTGCAATAGCAAGAGCTGTTGTAAAAAACGCAAAACTGCTTATTTGTGATGAACCCACAGGCGCATTGGATTTTGAAAATTCAATAGAAGTATTAAAACTTCTTAGAAATATCAATAAACGATACAATACCACTATATTGCTGGTAACTCATAACAGTGAAATAGCTAAAATGGCTGACCGCATTGTAATGCTAAAAAACGGCGAAATAATCAAAAATGATTTAAATGATAATGTACTTAACCCTGATCAATTAGAGTGGTAAAGATATGAAACTCTTGTTTTTAAAATCCTTAAGAACAATAAGATTTAACAAGATAAGGTATTTGGGTGCTATAATCCTTATTATCCTCTCAAGCGCTCTTTTTACGGCTTTTAGAACAAGCGGTTACAGCATCCAAAAAAGTCTAGATAATTTTTTTGAAAACAACAATTTGGCTGATGTATCTTTTGAAATAATTGATATTCAAAATAATAATGGATTAAATACTCAAGACAAAGAAATCTTGAATGAATATTTTGACACGGTTGAAGAAAGATATTATGCTGATATAAAAAATGATGGCGTCACATTGAGAGTTTTTTCTGACACCAAAACACAAAACCTTTATCAGCTAATAAAAGGTAAAGATCCAAAGAATCAAAATGAAATCCTATTAGATTATAGTTTTGCAAAATATCACAAAATTTCATTAAATGATTATATTTCTATAAATGGAAAAAACGCGCTTATCACCGGTTTCTTTGCATTGCCTGATTACATCACGGTTTCATCTCAAGAAAACAATGTAATCAATGATTCAGATGTCTTTGGACTGGTGATTACTCCTAATCTGGATTTTTGGGAAATTTCATATAAAACAGAATATCTTGCAAGCATAAATGAAGACCTTGATGTAGAGCAAAAAGAACAAATCTTTAATAACTTCAAAAACACCCTTTTAGCAAAAGGTTACAGGACTATTAATTGGGTGGAAAGAGAACTTAATGGTCGTGTTACAAATGCGCAAGGCGACATTTCGGGCTTTATAGAAATAGGTCAGATTTTACCGATTTTTATTTTGCTTGTGGCGTCTTTTATGCTTGCGATCATCTTAAACCGCCAACTAATAGGTGAAGAAAATATAATGGGAACTTTTTATGCAGTTGGATACAGAAAAAGAGAATTATTGCTGCATTATATGTTTTTGCCTTTTTTGCTTGTAACTTTAGGCACAATCACAGGCGGGCTTATTGGATATTCGTTATCTCCTGCGATTTCATTGATTGAAATCACTAGATACAATCTTCCAATTATAGTTTATTCTTATAATCCGTTCGATCTATTAATAATTTTTGGAATCGCATTTTTAATAATACTTCCTGTAACGTTTTTTGTAACTTTGCATGCATTAAAACAGCCGCCGCTTGAACTTATGAGAGGTCAGGGCAGACGTGCTAAAGTTTCAAAAATTGAAAAATCAATAAAAATCGATAAACTCAATTTCCGCTTAAAATTTTTTATTAGAGATATCCTGCGTAATTTTGGACGTCATTTTATTTTATTTTTGGGAATGGTAATTTCAGGCATGCTCTTAATGCTGGGATTAGGTATATTTGACTCTATTAATAATATCGATACCGAAATCAAAAACACCTTTCATTATCAAAATATATATAGTTATGGCGCAAATATTCAGTTTAGCGAAAATGTTGACGGCGAAGATTATTTTGAATCAACGGCCTTAGTGCAAAAGGGCAACAAGTATCTTAAAACATCGCTAAGGTTTATGGACCAAGGCTCAAAAAGCATAGTACAGCATAATAAAAAGACCAAAAAAACTATTGACTATTCTAAAATGGCTGTTTCTTATTCTGTCGCCAAACACCTAAAAATAAAACAGGGCGATACAATTAAAATAATTCACAAAGGTCTGCCTTTTGATAATTGGGAATTTAAAGTTGATATAATTACTGATTATGTTTTGGGCGATGTGATTTTTTTGCCTAAGCAACTATTGATACAAGAGTTTAATTCTCATTACAGGACTAAGGTAGATAATATATATAACATTGTCATTAGTGATAAAAAATTAGACGGAATGCAAAACACCGTTTATACAGACATATATGAGTATCTGACCAAAACAATCGACCAAGTAACCGGAGCCTTGATTACAGCTATTTCAATAATAGGGCTTTCAGCGATTGTGGTCGCGATAATCTTAGTGCACATCGTGGTTGACTTAATCTTAGAAGAAAACAAATATAATATAGCCTTGTTCAAGATGTTTGGCTACACCTCTAGAAAAGTTAACGGACTTATTTTAAACGGCGGAATACTTTTTGCCGCCGCCGGACTTATATTGTCTTATCCGCTAGATCTATGTTTTATAGGTTATATTTTAAACCGCTTCACTCAAGGCATGAATGTTCTTGTCAATCCTTATATTTCCTGGTTGACCGCATTGATAGCTTTTGTAATAGCAGGCACTGTTTACGGTCTGTCAAGATTAGTAGCTTCCAAAAAAATTTCCAAAGTTCCTATCGGCGAAGCCTTAAAAAACAGCGAACAGTAGCTATTACAGCATTATTGTAAATATGCCTGTCTGGTCTTTCGCCACTGATGCGGGCTTAATCCAAACCGATTTTTGAACTGCTTGTGAAAATAGCTGTAATTTTCATAGCCTACCTTATTGATTATCTGCCCTACTGACAAATCAGTGTCCTGCAAAAATTTTTTGGCTAATTCAAAACGATAATCCTGCAATAGATCCAAAAAGCTTTTTTTAAAGAGTTCTTTAATTAACCGGCTAAGATATGGCATGGTAAGATACATTTTGGAAGCTAGTTCATTTAAAGATGCATTTCTATAATTGCTTTTGATATATCGTATAATCGTTTGCTTTTGGTTCTCTGTTTTGGATAAAGGTGAGTTAACCAAGGTCTGAGGATAAATTGACAACTGGTTAAACAATAGAGCTACAGTCTTTTGCATTATATTGGTGTTGATTTCGTTATTAATTAGCATATAAATAAGATTTTCTATCAAATTTTCAATAGGCTTAAGTCCCGCGGTCTTAAAGACCAAAAATTGCCCTAACCCTTTTTCTCTTATATTTTCTTCTATAAAATGTTTAATTATTAAATTATCGGATACATCCTCTAATAATCCACTTAAGAATTGATTGGAAATAATAAAATTGACTCCTACATCGTTTTTTTCAGCCTTTTTTATAGAATGGCTTATATGCCTGTTCATGACAAGCAAATCGCCTTTTTTCAAATTGACCGTTTTGCCCTCTATCTCATGAGTTATTTCTCCCAAACATACTATCATCATCTCGACATAATTGTGAGTATGAAGCGGAAAATCCGCAAATCTTCTGTGCGTGCTTATTGCTATGGTTTGGTTGTTTTTTAATAATTGCTGATCCGAAATTAAAAACGAGTTATTTAAAATATGAGGACGCTGATTTATAGATTGATTGCCTTGAAGCAATAATTTTTCTTCTTCAGTAATTTCACTTAACTTTTTAATAAGATATTGTTCCATAATTATATTTTAGCACAAAAAAGTTAAATCAAGACATAATTTTGCCAAAAACAAGACCTTGTTTTACCCTTGTGTTGTTGTTATGATTAAATTAATAAATTTTAAAAGAAAAGGGGTATTATGAATTGTTATCTGGCGATTGATATCGGCGCTTCAAGCGGAAGACATATAGTATGCCATAAACAAGGCGATGAATACATAACAGACGAAGTTTACAGATTTTATAACGGAATGGATGAAAAAGACGGGCATCTTGTCTGGAATACAAAACGCATATTTGATGAAATCAAACAAGGTATAAAAATCGCTTTTGAAAAATACAAGACTATTAAAAGCCTGTCTATAGATACATGGGGCGTAGATTATGTATTGCTAAAAGGCGATCAAGAGGTTATGCCTTGTTATGCTTATCGCGACTCAAGAACAAATGATGCTATCCAAAAAGTTCACAGCATTATATCTTCTGATAAGTTGTTTGAAAAAACTGGAATAGCTTTTCAACCATTCAACACCATTTATCAATTATATGATGATTATCAAAAAGGCAGATTAGAGGGCGTTACGGACTTTTTGATGCTGCCTGAATTTTTTATGTATCTTCTTACAGGCAAAAAATCAAAAGAATATACCAATGCTACAACTACAGGATTGGTTAATGCCTATACCAAAAACTTTGATTTTAAAATTATATCCGAGCTAAACTTGCCCAAAAAATTATTTGAAATGCCCTTGCAGCAACCCGGATATTATATCGGGGATCTAAAACCTCAAATTGCAAAAGAAGTGGGCGGACAAACAAAAGTAATACTTTGCGCTACGCACGACACTGCAAGTGCAGTAGAAAGCATAGACATGTCCAAAAACGCCCCTTACATTTCAAGCGGCACATGGTCTCTTTTGGGTATTAAGGTGGAAAAAGCGATAACAGACTCAAACAGCCAGATGTCAGGATACTCCAATGAAGGCGGAGTGGGATATACAAGATATCAAAAGAATATTATGGGGCTTTGGATTGTTCAATGTCTTAAAAAAGAAATTGAAAATTTGGATTTTGCCCAAATGGTTGATCTAGCTAAGACAAGCAATTTTACAGAAATATTTGATGTCAACGATAATAGATTTTACGCTCCTCAAAATACAACAAAAGAAATCATAGGATATTTCAACGAGCATAAAATACCTATTCCCCAAAGCACTGCAGATATTCTTAACAGTGTCTATCATAGCCTGGCTTACAGCTATAAAGTTGCGATTGACGATTTGGAAAAAAACGTTGGGCACAAATTTGACAGCTTGTATATAGTTGGCGGCGGCGCAAAAAATCAATACTTAAATGAACTTACACAAAAATACACAAACAAAAAAATAATAGCTCTTCCCATAGAGGCATCATCTTTGGGAAATATAAAAATTCAAATGAGGAGTAATAATGAGTAATTACCAATACGCAAAAGAAATTTATCAAAATTACGGCGTAGATACCGAATACGCAATCAACACTTTGAAAAACATTGCTATTTCTATTCATTGCTGGCAAGGCGATGATGTTAATGGATTTGAAACCAACACAGCTCTTTCGGGTGGCATTCAGACCACAGGCAATTACATGGGCAAGGCACGAAATTATCAAGAGCTTATGCAGGACTTCAAAAAAGCCGCTTCTATGATAGGAGGCAAAAAGCGAATTAATCTTCACGCTATCTATGCAATAACTGATGAACCCGCGGAAAGAGACAAGCTAGAACCTAAGCATTTTGAAAAATGGATAGAATTTGCCAAAGAAAACAATCTGGGCATTGATTTTAACCCTACATTCTTTTCGTCAAGCATGGTAAAAGACGGTCTTACCTTATCAAGCCCTGATGAAGAAATCCGTCAATATTGGGTAAGGCATGGCAAGGCTTGCAGAAAAATTGCAGCTTACATAGGTGAAAAATTAGGAACGCCGTGCCTGTGCAACATCTGGATTCCTGACGGATACAAAGATGTTCCTGCTGACAGATTATCGCCAAGAATGAGACTTAAGAAAAGCTTAGACGAAATATATTCTGTAAAATACGATAAAAAATACATCATCGATTCGGTAGAAAGCAAGGTGTTTGGAATAGGACTGGAAAGCTATACCGTAGGCAGCAGCGAATTTTATATGAATTATGCGGCTAAAAATAATATCTGCTGTCTTTTAGATAACGGACATTATCATCCTACCGAAACAGTTTCAGACAAAATCCCCAGTCTGCTTGCATTTTCAGACTATGTAGCGCTTCACATAACACGCGGAGTAAGATGGGACAGCGACCATGTAGTTTTATTGGAAGACGAATTAAAAGAAATTGCAAAAGAAATAGTCCGCAACAACGCAATAGACAGAGTTTTGATAGGATTGGATTATTTTGACGCAAGCATTAACCGTATAGCAGCATGGGTTATAGGCGCAAGAAATGTTCAAAAGGCTTTATTGCTTGCACTTCTTAGCCCGCATAATCAATTGCAAAAGCTGCAAGACGAGGCAAAGTTTACCGAACTTATGATGCTTAATGAAGAACTCAAAACTTTGCCTTTTGCTGATGTATGGCAGGAGTTTTGCGACCGCGAAGGCATCAAAAACGGAAAAGATTGGTTTAATGATATTGTAGAATACGAAAATAATGTTTTATCAAAGAGAGGCTAAAAAATGAAAAAAATACTCAAAGCACCTTTTTTGGTTCAAACTGTCAGACTGCTGACCAATATGTATAGACTGGGCTGGGACGAAAGAAACGGCGGAAACTTGAGCTATATTCTAAAAGAAGACGAAGTAAAAACATATCTTAACACAAAAAAAGTCCTTCGCACTATTCCGTTAAATTTTGATGCATCTAATTTGGCAGGAAAATATTTTTTGGTTACTGGAACGGGAAAATATTTTAAAAATGTGCAATATGATCCTGAGACCAACTTGGGCATAATAAGAATAGCGCAAGACGGAAACAATGCCGAACTGTTATGGGGCTTTGCTGACGGCGGCAGTTTTACAAGCGAATTACCGTCTCATCTTATGAGCCATATTGAAAGACTGAAAATTGATCCTAAACACAGAGTAGTTTTGCATTGTCATCCTACATACACAGTAGCTATGTCCTTAGTACATGAATTGACCGAAAGAGAATTTACTCGCTCGATTTGGAAAGTATGTACCGAATGCATAGTGGTATTCCCTGAAGGAATCGGAGTTTTGCCTTGGATGGTTTGCGGAACTCCCGAAATAGGAAGATTGACCGCTGACAAAATGAAGCAATACAGGCTATGTTTATGGGGCGCACACGGAATCTTTGGAACAGGACAAAGTCTGGACGAAGCTTTCGGACTTATAGAAACTGTGGAAAAAGCCGCACAACTCTATATGATTGCAAGCTCTCAGCCGTTAAAAAATCTTATAACTGATGAACAGCTAAAAGACGTGGCTGAAGCATTTAAACTCAATTATAACAAAGACTTTATCAATTAATTTTATTTGTTCTTCCCAATCATTGTAAGGCAGGTCCGTTTATGGACCTGCCTTGCTTTTTGATTTTTTGACAAAAGCCCAAAGATTATGCAAAAAAATTTTTATATGATTGTTATCTGCATATCATTGGTTTTTTCATATATTCTTTTTATTTGTCTTTGGGAGGAAAACATGCAGCAAAGTTTAAAAACACCTCGCACATTTGAATTAATTCAAAAGCCGTCAGCCTCAAAAACCAAATTAAATATCGTTTTGAAATATGTTATTTACTTTTTTATTTTGCTTGTTTTATCGCGCGCCGAAATAAAAGGGTTGCGTCCTTTCGCTTGGGGATTTTTTGCGGCTTTGGTGTTTTTTAACCAAAATGCTTTGGTGCTTTCTTTTTTATATATTGGTGCCAATATAATTATAGATTTATCAATAAACACTTTGATAAGCAGTGTATGTATCGCTACGGTAATGCTTTTTTCTAGCCTTATTCATTCCAAAATAAAAAGAACTATATCTTTGCCGCTGTTATTTGTTTATGCCTTAGTTGGACAAGCCGGCTATTTATATGTATGCTTCAAAGTTGGATATAATTCCTTAAACGCGATACTTAATCTTTTGTTTGGTTCTGTTTTTTTATATGCATGTATCACTGTATGTCACTGCACTTTGATAAGACGCCTAAAATACAGACTCAATAAAAACGATCTTGCGTGTATCGCAATATTTTTTATAGCATTTTTTAACGGGCTTGCATCTTTTTCTTATTTTGGAGATGCGGTTGCGCGCGCGTGTTTTTGCCTTACTATGCTGATAATTGTTTATTCTTTAGGCAGTGCAGCTGCCTGCGGATACAGCGTTTTTTGCGGGCTTGGAATAGCGTTTGCGACCAATGATATAACTTTTGTCGCTTCTTTCGTTACAATGGCTTTGACTGCAAGCTTGTTTGTAGAAATATCCAAAATTATGACCGCCTCCAGCACAGTTTTGACTGATATAGTTTTCGGATTATATTTTAACTCATACTTTGAATACAGCTTTATATCAGTTTTGGTTTTAGGCTTGGGGGGGCTATGTTTTGTCTTTTTGCCAAAATCCGCCTTGCTAAGAATAAGAGAAATGTTTGTTGGGGCAAGTTCTACGCTTGCCGCCCGCCATATTGTCAATCGGGGAAAAGAACAGTTATATAAGCGTCTAAAAGAGCTAAGCCGTATTTTTTCTGATATGGACAGAATATTCCGGACTACTGTAAGAGGCTGCACGCCTTTAGAAAAAACAGTCGATCTTATGTCCGACGAAATCCCGCTAAAGCTGTGTTCGTCTTGCGCCAATTATCCTAAATGCTATGAACGAAAAGACGATATATTGATGAGTTTTAAAGATATCCTAAGACCAGCTATTCAAAAAGGCCGCGCTACTATAATAGATATTCCGACTTTTCTAACCAGCAGATGCGAAAAGATTAACACTTTGATTAATATCATCAACGAAATGACAAACGCATATAAGAAAAACAACTTGGTTATGGAAAACCTAGACATTTCAAGAGTGTTGGTTGCCGAGCAATTTGGCGGAATTTCCAAAATGATGTTAAGCATAGCAGAAGAAACAAGGCAAGGCATAACATTTGACCTAAACAACGAACGCACAATAACAGAAGAGCTTACATACAACGATATCATCTGTCAAGAAGTAATTTTGAGTCAAGAACGGACAGGCGGAGTAGTCGCTGAAATGGTCTTGATGAACGGAAGCTATGATATTGAAAATCTAAAAAACATAACTTCCAAAGTTTTGAAGAAAAAAATGACTATGGTAAGTGAAGAACAAGATAAGGATAAAGAATGGAATATAGTAACATTAAAAACCGTTCCACCTTATGATGTGATATTTGGTTCGGCATGCATACCTAAGGCGGGCAATACTATAAGCGGAGATAGACACAGTTTTGAAAAGATTAATGACGACAAATTCTTGATGGCATTATGCGATGGGATGGGCTCAGGCGAAAGCGCGGAGAGATTATCAAACACCGCTTTACAGCTGGTAGAAAATTTTTATAAAGCGGGCTTTGACAATATGACAATTCTGTCAAGCGTAAATAAGTTCTTGGCATATACAGGCGAAGAAAGTTTTTCGGCGCTTGATATCTGCGTCATTAACTTAAGAGAATGCACCTGCGACCTTATCAAACTAGGCGCCCCTTACGGAATTATAAAGCATTCTACCGAAAGCGAAATAATAACAGGCGGGACTTTGCCTATGGGTATTTTGGAAGAAACTAAACCCATGGTATTCAAAAAGCTTCTTCACTCGAACGATATGATAATTTTGTCCACAGACGGCGTAACCGATGTCTTTGGAGACGAACAGAACTACAAAGCGTTTATTGAGTCAGTCAATACTTCTAATCCGCAGGTTTTGGCAGACGAAATTATGAATTATTGCATAAAAGCGGACAAAAGCGCGCCTCATGACGATATGTCAGTTATCTGCGCCCGTATATTCCCTTTGTTTTAAAACTTCTAAAAAAATTGGTCTTTTAATGCCTTGTTTTTTACAACAAGGTATTTGTTGTAAACATAATAATTTTTATGTTATAATCAAGCTTGAGGTTTTTTATGGAAAAGCTAAATGTCAAGTTCACTTTATCCGCTAAGGAAATGTTTTATAT